>CAYURR010000008.1:0-35075 GCA_964446745.1 uncultured Defluviitaleaceae bacterium
CATTTCTTCAAGTGACATAACGGGATTTCCGAGCGGTGGTCTTGGAGGTACAATAAAATACAATTTGCGTGATGGCGTAGTTAAACAATACTATACTGATAATGCGATAATCACGGACGGTATAAATACTGAGAATATTCCGAGTGAGATGCGCCTTTCAATAACCATAACGCTCGAATACCCTATAGTAGTCGGCGGTAAGACCTTAAATGCGTATGCAACTTATGCATGTAATGATGTGACAGCAAAGCTTGATGACAAAAAATTAACTGAAGCTACTGACACGGAGCTCAATGCTGATGTGGACTATTCAATCGGGGAATGGAGGTTGGTGGGATATGAGCGTATCGAGGATCTCACAAGTACTACGTAACAACCATGGTGAGGCTTTGATCGAGAGTGTGCTTAGCATACTTATATTCGGCATTATGATGCTTGGTATAACCATCATGACTAACACGTCGTTGAACATTATCAACCATACCCAGGAAAACGAAGCAGCCCTTCAGCAAACAAAGAACGCTGCGAGCAGTAGCACAGCAGCGTATACCAATAGCGGAACAATAAGCCTTTCAATAACCGAAGGTAGTGCCCCTTCAATTGTTTCCGTGTATATAAAGACAGGTCAAAGTGTCTTGGTCTATAGCACGAATAATGTCATAGGCTTTATATTGCCTACCCCTAGTCCCAGTCCGGACCCGGGAACCTGATAGGAGGGGCAAATAATGATGGCCAAGCTCAAAAACAAAGATGGTATGACACTCGTTGAATTAGTAATCGGCATGATTGTTTTTGCGATCATCACATTGGCTGTTGTAACGGTGATGATGCCGTTGTTACGGGTATATGCAGAGTCAAATGATCTTGCAGAGATAAACGCACTGGTCGACTCAGTTGGTTCGCAGATTGTAAAGGATATGAGCGGGATGGATGGTCCATTGACTCCTGTCGCTCCATCAGATACATTGGTGTCTCCGGGAACAGACAATGTAAGCTTTGATACGCACATATTCAGTATTTCATATGGAACAAACTCTACAACCAGAGTATTTGAGCGAAACGGCGCTCCAATGTTTGACGAGATTTATTATAAACAAAAAAACATAGGCGTGATGTTTTCCCAAAAACCTACGACTGAAGTTGGTACCGCTACTGTATATGATGTCACAATAACTATTACCAGACGTGGGGAAGCCAATCCCATGACCACGCGCGTCTTTACGGTCAAACCACCGATATTGAATCAATAAAAGCGTATTTAAAAAGTTACAAAGAGCCCAATGTTAAGGCACATTGAGCTCTTTTTTGTTTCAATCAATATAAGCTAAAAACCAAAAACGAATTGTTCTCATACTGAAATATCTCTTTACCCTCGTATAATATTTGTTCTATCCTTACATTGTTATTTGCCTTTATGTAACCAATAATTTTATTTGAATCTGCAGAATTTGAGAAAATCAATAAGTTATTTCCATTCGATGGCAATTCCGCGATTGCTTCCGATACCCTATCTAAATTTGATACTCTTGATGGAAATATTGCTTTAGCATTCATAAATGCATAAGGCATACAATGTAGCCAATAATCATGTGGATAATTAATATATATGCAGTTTGCATTAGATGATAAATCTAGAAATGCTTGCCTTTCTACAGTATTTGAAAAAAGGTACCCTCGATGAGAATTTTTGTGGCTAAAGACGCAGCACAAAGCTATTATTATGTAGCAGACAATTCTTCGGAAAAAGATATTTCTAAATATGCTCATTATTTTATCAGATATGTGTACAAACACAATGCATACAACTGGATAAACACAAAAAGTATACCTGTCAGATAAAATACCCATACTAGGTGCAATAAGACTAACTATTAATATATATAAATAAATTGACAGTATAACTATTATTTGAAACCCGTTTCTGTTTAATTTAATTGAGATAGTCTCACTATCTAAGTTGAAGACACTCAATAATACTGATGTCTTTTTTTTTATTGAAGCTGCTGCTGTTTTAATGTCTAAACGCCTTACTGTGTATAATAAGATCAAGAACAAAACCGTTGATAACACGAATAAACCATAAAGGCTAGAAATTAAAGCTGATGATAAAGCTAATATTAATATTGAAATGATATCTGCAAGAATCGATTGTAATCCAAGTATTTCTTGTAATATAGCTTTGTAATGCACAGTTGGCTTAGCAAATCCTATGTTTAAGCTTAAGTTTAAGATTTGTGACGTAAACTCATTTCCTCTTGTAGAATGAAGCAAATGGTCAATGGCTGGAGGAAATAGTGCTACAATGGAACCAATCGTCATTAGCGAAGCTATAGAGTAGCTCAATAGTAATTTAATTTTAGACATAAGCAATAGATATAGACATACAAGGCACGCTAATATAAATTCAAAAACAATAAAGTAATAATGTGTTAAGCCACCTAAAAAAAGTGTGATGCAAATAAAAATAATAATCTGTAAGTCAATCTTTTTATCAGATCGTAGCAATCGTGCATGATAATATAACGATAAAACTACAAATAGGGTTAATAACATGTACATACGAATAAATATGACAGTATTTAATGCAGCCATGGAACATCCCCACAGAATATTAACTAACAATGATTGTCTTTTATTATTAAGAACCATGACTGATAAAGCATACAGTATAATTTGGCACAGAACAAATATAACCATATTAATCCCTATGCCAAACCATTTGCTAAATTGGTTAGGAAAAAATGAACTCACCGTATGCAAAATAAAATAATATAAAGGGGGATGAACATCTTGGGATTGATTATAATAAACTTTGCTATATGCAAATTGTTCACCTGGCTGAACGGTAATATATTCAAAGAAACGTCTCCCACTCATCCAATGATTATATTGCATGTCGTTATTATCATCTAAATATCCCTTTGTATAAAAAAAGGGCTCATCAAAACTATTTGAGAGAGCATATGACCACATTTCATCAATATGAAAACCATTTTTTTCAATTGAATAAAGTGTAAATATAAATAGTTGAGATACAATAATAACAAACAGTAAAACAGTTGCTTTTTTTGTTGACATTGTTATCACCCATTTTTTTATTGTTCTGCTACACATAGAAGCGATAAACCTTTAATTCTAATGCCAATCCTTGCTAAAAATAAGCATATGCTGTAATCACATGATAGTATGAAAACAGTAATTCTTGTAACAATATTTTTTTCAGAATAATTCCATTGTCCTAATTCTTGGGGTACATTTTTGCTTAGCAATCTAATGATAACTAAAATAAAGAAAAAAAATGAACATAGAGTAACCTTATACCCAGTTTTCATTAATAAGGTTTTCAATTGTTCATATTCATATCGTCTTATATGCCTTAGTTTAATATCATGCACAGAGAATAGTTTTTGTAGAGCAGGAACTGTTATTAGTAGTTTACCCTTGGGCTTCAACCTGTTTTTAATTGATGAAAGAAACTCAACATCATGTTCTATATGCTCTAAAACATCCATTAGAAGTATAGCATCAAATAATTGGTCAGGTGCATTTTCTATGGAATCAACAAAATATACATTATCAATTCTATAATCATTAGATAATCCTGTATCAACTCCACAAATCGTTTTAATATTTTGATTGGTGCGTGATAAATACAAATCAAAAAAACCATCACCGCAACCAACATCTAATATATCACCGATAATACTATATTCGTTTAATACCTTTAAAATACAATGTGCGCGAGCAAGTTCCCATGGATGACGGTTTTTATTATATGTAATCTCAGACAAGTCCATTTTGTTCACCATTTCTATCAATCATTTCACTTGGGAGCTTTTGTTCTTTGACTATGTATAGTGGTCTGTGTTTTGTTTCTGTATATATTTTTGATATATATGTTCCCAGTATGCCTGTGCAGAAGCATTGCATTCCACCCATAAATATTATTATACATACAATAGACGCCCACCCGTCTACGGGATCTCCCCAGATTAATCTTCGGACAACTATTAAAAGAATTAACAGCATAGAAAATATACAGAAGATAAGACCTGCTGTTGAAACTAATGTTAAAGGCGTAGATGAAAATGCAATCATTCCGTCAATAGCATAAAAAAAGAGTTTGATAAATGACCATTTCGTATGTCCATATTTACGTGTAACGTTTGTGTATTCAATCAAGCGTGTTTTATAGCCGACCCAGGCAAAAAGTCCTTTAGAAAACCTATTTTTCTCACCTATGGAGATTAGACTGTTGACCATTTGCCTTGTCATAATTCTAAAATCTCTTTCACCATCTGCTAAATTTAGTTTTGTTATTTTTCTCATAGCTTTATAAAATATATTTGCAAAGAAGGAACGTATAAGGGGTTCACCTATTCTTGAGATTCTTCTCATAGCTACGCAATCAATTTTATTATTCTTTATTTGATTATACATATTTTCAAGCATTTCAGGAGGATCCTGTAAATCAGCATCCATAAGAGTAACATAATCTCCGCGGCTTGTTTTCAACCCTGCATATATAGCCGCTTCTTTACCAAAATTTCTTGAAAATGATTGATATCCGAATCTATTATCTTGAGCACAAATATTCTCAATTATTTGTAGCGTGTTATCGATAGAGCCATCATCAATAAATATGACTTCAAATAAAACACCATATTTTAGGAACATTGAGTTTATTAACTTTATTATTGAATCATATAACGATAAAATAGTTTCCTGCTCGTTATAACAAGGAATAACAATCGATATAATATCGTTCATTTTATTTTCAGGCTTTCTACCATGTCGGACCTTATCCATATATCATAATATCCTTCATAAAGCTTGTCTTTAAATATACGTGTTCTATGGATCTTCTTAACAAGTACATATTCCGGAATATCTGTATATCCAGCAACATATAACATAGATGGAGCTCCCCCAATAAACACATCGGGGATTCCTTTCTCCCGCCAAAGTTTAAAATCATCTTGGCTGTTACTCAATCTATGAATCATATACGCTAAATTGTCATCACCATTATTTAAGTTCATTATAATGTTTTGTATAAAATACGGGGAGATGTCGATGACATCCACTCCATTCGTAAACTGAACTTCATTCGTACTTCCTTTTAACTTTGGATGTCTCCACGGACCCATTATGTTTAAACGTTCTAATTTATTCACCTTAATGAACTCTGATACCTCTTTACCATATCCATAATTAAATTCCATTTCATTTTTAATTGCTACTACATTCCAATAGACCGAAACAATAATACAAAAACAAAGCAATGTAATTCCAATTTTATTTAAAAACTTTATCTCATTAGTTGATTTAGCGATCTTTTGTATTCTGTAAGGGAGCTCGAATACGCATTTATTTGATAGTGCAATCCAAGCACAGAATACAATGAATAGTAAAACAATACCCTGATGATGGGTAGTAAAATATGTATATGAAAAAAATAAGCACATGGTAGTATATGGGACAAGAAAGTATTTAAGCATCTTATACCCTCTTAAAAAAATAATGTATGCCCCCATAAAGACAAAGCTTATAAAAAAGCCGGTCGCTAATTCAAGTATCCCCAAATTAGAGAATAGATCTAACCCTCCATATCCATATATAACATCGGCAGCCGAAACATTTATTGGCATAATAATTAATAATGTAAAAAACGATTTAATATAATTGTTGTTTTGATCTACATTTGATGCATATGTATCATTATTAGGCATTATCATTAACACACACCATAAAGCAAATCCAAACAAAGCAATAAGAGCATGAATTCTTTGGTCTATCAATATGCTTTTGATAAAATCCCATACATTTCTTCTATTCCATATCTCAAAAACCCATACCAACGAAAATCCAAAAGCAAAGACAATTCCGAACGCACCAGTGGAACAAAGAAATATTAAAGCCATGACAAAACGAAACGGCTTTTCATCTCTGTCTCTAAATGTGAAAGCCGTAATTGAGAATGCAAGCATCATGAGGCTATACACACGTGATATTACTCCATACTGATAAAAATAAAAAAAGGTAAACGGAAGTAAAAGCCTTACCAGCCTGTGAAACGGAGACTTAAAAATAATAAAATATATAGCTGCCGTACACAAAAGTATATTGACTGAGCTAATTGCAATTTCATATGGTATGGGAGATTTAGCAAACGGCGTAAGTATAAGCCACCAAAACGGTGTATGTCCTTCATAATGCGGTAACACAAAAAACATCTCATATAGCGAAGCACTTTTGGCTATCATGTAGCTTTGTGCTTCATCATACCAAGGTTCATGAAACGATGCGACAATACCTACTAATAGTGGATAAAGAATAAACACAATTCTCTCAGGCCATCTACCGCCTACTCTATTAAGGTTTAATCCCTTCATGATATCTTTTCTCCGTATTTACATTCCATATCGATGTTTTATCCCTACACCCGCTTAAAAATAATTCGACAGCGCTAAGTGCCGTTTCTATTGAATGATCCATATTGTTATATCTATGCTGGCCATTTCGCCCTATACAATATAGATTGTTTACACCGTCCAAATAATTCCTTACAACATCGAAGTCTTTATATGCATTGAAATATGCCGGATATGCCTTTTTCACTTTCACATGCACACTATCAATCACATCTTCTGCTTTTATTATACCGATTTTTACTAACTCAACAGTCGCAAAAGATATAAATACTTCCTGCGACATACTCCAAAGTTCGTCGCCCTCGTTGCAAAAGTACTCTAGGCCAAGCCATATTGTTTCGCTATCTGCAACCATATATGGAGACCAATTATTATATATCTGCAGCCTTCCGAGTTTTACATCACTGTCTTGTATATATATCCAGCAGTCCTTGAGTTTATCAATCACTAATTTTTTAACCGATATCCCTACCGCTATGTAGTCTCTATATGGAAGATCATTAGCTATATTTCTAACGTTGTGTGGTGCATTTTCAATCGCATTAATTAAATCTTTTATTGGCATAGATGAAAATAATATTCCTGTAGGGTATTTAACTACTGTAGCTCCATTACTTGCTGATACAGCCCAGATGTTGCCATTATCATCTAGAGTTATACCTATGACTGTTGATTCGAATATTATTTTTCCACCCATTTTTATTATATCTTCCGCCATCTTTTCATATAGCTGGCCGGGACCTCGCTTTGGATAATAAAATTCTTCGATCAAAGAAGTTTCAATATTCTTCGAATTAATAAAAGGTTTTAATAATATCGAAGATAGAATCTTTAGTATCGATAACCCCTTTACTCTCTGAGCGCCCCAATCAGGTGAAATCTGTGACGGATGCCTGCCCCATACTTTTTCTGTATAGTTTTCAAAAAACATTGAATAGAGCGGTTTGCCAAATCTGTTTATATAAAAATCCTCTAAGGAATTCTCTTTGCGTTTAAAGATACAAGCCGAAAGGTATCCAACTCCTGCCCATATGGTTCGAAAAAGACCTAAGTTAATAAATGTTTGCGGTTTTATACTAATTGGATAGTCAAAGAATTTCTTTAAAAAATATATGCGTGAGACACGTTTTCGCTTGAGCATTACATACTCATCATTCTCGGGATCAGGCCCACCGGGTGCAAGCTCAACCTCACGTTCCGACAATATATCGTCACATGCCGGCGTTCCCTGTAATGGCATCAGTGAGAGCCATAGCTTCATAACCTTTTCACTCTTCGTAAAGAATCGATGACCACCTAAATCCATTCGGTTTCCGTTATGATTATGGGTACGGGATATGCCTCCCACATATGGTGATGCTTCTATTATTATTGGCTTTATATCTGAGTTTTTTAGTAACGAATATGCTACTGTCAAGCCGGCTGGGCCCGCACCGATAATAACGGCACTATATTGTGATTTAGCGTTTGTGTTATCTAAATTCATCAGAATATACCTTTCGTTTACTGTCAGACATAATAAAAGTGACGCGAAGCCTTAATGTAAACGGACATGTCACTAAAAAAATAAACCCAAATAAAATGAAATCAAATAATCACCAAATAAAAGACTCACTAATATTCCAAGGCACAGAAACGGTCCAAATGCCAACTTCGACTTTCTACCTGCCTTCTTAAGTAAAAGTAACGAAACTCCATATATTCCACCTGTAATGATACTTATAAAGAAAGCCAACACAGCTAACGGAGCACCTAAATACAAACCCGCTGCAGCCATTAGCTTGATATCGCCTCCACCAAATCCGTTTGTGAAATACGCGATAATAAACATAGGCAAAGATATGACTACAATCCCTAACAAGTGATTGGGCAACCCGTCTCTATAAATAAACAATCGTATAATCGCAAGCGAAAGTATTACTATATGTAACCGATCCGGTATGTTAAATGTATCAATATCAATGAATGTTACAACGATAAGCGTCGAGGCAAGTAAACAACCTAAAACAGCATCAGCACTCCAACCAAAGCAAATGTAGACTAATGAAAATAATACGGCTGTTATTAACTCCAATGTAGCATATCTTGGAGAAATCCTTTCTCTGCAATAACGGCATCGTCCGCGAAGAAACACAAATGAAAGGACCGGCACAAGATCAAGCACATTTAACGTGTGCTTGCAGTGAGGACAATATGAACGCCCTTTAGCTACAGAGATATTTTGCGGTATCCTGTATATACAGACGTTTAAAAAACTACCAATAATTAATCCGTAAACAAAAAATAAGACCATCGTTATGTATGTATACATATTATTGAGATATATAATTAATATACCTTTCAAAAAAATAATTTACATAGTAAAACACGGTAATAGAGGCGCACTAAATTCGCCTCTATACCGCATATAAAATTATACTTTACGAGAAATCGGAGCTAAAGGTAAATCCAGAACCATTATATTCAGCCCAGCGTGTTGTCGATGCGCTACCTCCATTATCTTCAGACCATCGTACACTTGTTACTACATTGCCAGTAATAGTTACAGTTACGAAGCCTGGAAAATTTGCACCCAACAAATCAGCAACTTCCTGTGCATAATCAGAGCCAGTACGTAACCCTGCCAAATTAGTTGCGTTAATTGTGGCTGGTGCTGTCAATGTGGGATTTGATAAAATAGTAGTCATTGCTGTACCAGCAGCTGAGTAAACAGTTCTTGAATTAGCCTCAGCAACTGATCTGCCTGCCCTCTGGATATACGCTATCATCGACGGTATTGCTATCGCTGCCAATATCGCTATGATGACTATGACGATAATCAACTCGACCAGCGTAAATCCTTTCTTGTTTCTGAGTGCCTTGATGCGTTCCTTCATAAAACCTCTCCCTTTTATTTTTTATTTTACCGCAATCATTCACATGCGGATAAAACCATTATGGATACACAACCTCGCCTTTTCCATTTTCGTTATCGGCTATATAAACCCTCAAATCTTCCACGCTCAATAACTCTATCTTTAAAAAACCCTTCACGTTCAACTGGGATACAGATACGTGTCCTGATGCAGAGCCTATGGTTATATCCTGCGCCTGTATCTGTTCAGCGTCACTATTGCCCTCACCATCATCACCCAGATACTTCTGCGCCTCCTTATCCAGTTCCTTCGAAGGCATTAGATTCCTCAGTAGATCCTGCTCCAGTGGGTTCGTTCCGCCAGAAATCTCCTCTATCGGCTGATATATAGCGTACTTCTCTTTAAACGCCGCAATATCGGCTTCCTGATAACTCCCCAATAGTAGCATACTGCTCAGCGTTATCCGTATAGCCTGCGCGTTGGAGCGTTTTGCGGCGCTACCGGCACCGGAGACAAAGCGTGCGAATATCGGTAGACCCACTGCGGCGATCACGAGCACAACAATCACGACAATCCAGAATTCTATCGATCCGAATCGCGCCTGCTTTACCTGATCCAACTGCTTTTGTTTGGCAATCTGCCGGTTTACCTCATTCGCTTCAAACTCTCGTTCTCTTTTCATAGACACATCCTACAACAATCTCTTTAACTCCTCGCGATTGGTACAACGGTCAAACGCAGTCTCTTCGGTTATTACCTTTTGCTTTAATAGCGCAGCCAGATACATATCCAACAGTATCATGCCGCTCTTTTGATTGGTCTGTATTACAGAATTGATTTGGAAGGTTTTGCCCTCACGGATTAGGTTTGACACCGCGTCGTTTACCACCAATATCTCAAACGCGGGAACCCGCCCACTGCCGTCGGCCTTTGGCAGTAGTGTTTGGGTTATGACAGCCTTTAACACGGTTGCAAGCTGTGTACGCACCTGCTGCTGTTGATGTGGCGGGAAAACGTCGATCACACGGTCAATGGTTTTGGCTGCTCCTATAGTATGCAGCGTACCCATTACAAAGTGACCAGTCTCTGACGCGGTTATCGCGGCACTTATCGTTTCAAGGTCACGCATTTCACCGACGAGTATGATATCGGGGTCTTCACGTAGTGCGGCACGTAACGCGACTGCAAAATCAGTTACATCAACGCCGACCTCGCGCTGATTTACTATGCAGTTCTTTCCTACATGCAGATACTCAATAGGATCCTCTATAGTCAGTATATGATCATGTTTTGTATCGTTGATATAATCAACCATCGCAGCGAGAGTTGTCGTTTTACCGCTACCGGTTGGGCCCGTTACAAGCACTAGCCCCCTTGGCATTGCCGCTATTTCCTTAAATATCGCAGGCAAGCGTAGATCCTCAATATTTGGCAGCTTGTTATTGAGCATACGCAGAACAATACCTCGTGCGCCCTTTTGCATAAATATATTTACACGTTGGCGTTCACTCCGCTTGTTTACGTAACAGAAGTCGTAGTCCCATTTGTCTTCGCTGTATTCAAGCTCATTTGCCACTATCAGTTCCTTTGCATATGCCTCAACAGCCGCGGGTGTCAATGGATCCATATCCGATAAACGTGTCATCTTACCGAATATGCGTACGCATGGTGGTTCTCCTACGGTCAGATGTAGGTCGGAACCTTTCATTTCTCTTGTCTTATCTATCAACGCATCGATCATGCTATTCCCCCTACTCCAATATCTGTGTCAGATTTAACAGCTCATGTATAGTTACATTTCCTGCAAATACCAGATCGATAGCGTTGTCTATCATATATCGTTGATTCTTTTGCTTAGTCAGATAGTCTTCTATATCTACACTCTTTGCTTTATCCACGATCATATCGCGCAGCTTGTAATCCGTAGGAATAACCTCCATGACCGCGGTTCTGCCCAGATGTCCCGTATGATCGCAACGCTCACAGCCCTTACCCTTGTATAACGTCCTATCGTTGAGCTCTACATTGATATGTGACAGGAAGGCTATATCCGCCTGTGTGGGCTTGTATTCCTGCTTGCAATACGGGCAAATCATTCTGATAAGGCGCTGCGCCACAACCATGACCACGCTTGACGCTACTACATATGGCTCTATACCCATATCTACGATACGCATATAAGCGGCAGCTGCGCTGTTGGTGTGTAACGAAGCCAATACAAAGTGGCCTGTAATAGCGGCGCGTGCGGCTATATCGGCCGTTTCGGAGTCGCGGATCTCACCGATCATAATCTTATCCGGATCCTGACGCAGGATGGCACGCAGACCCGATGCGAAAGTCAAGCCCGCCTTTATATTTACCTGTGTTTGATTGGCACCAGGGACAGCCTTCTCGACCGGGTCCTCTATAGTCAGAACATTTGTATGTACCTCGGACAGCTCGTTTAGCAACGAGTACAACGTGGTACTCTTACCGCTACCGGTCGGTCCCGTGACGAGTAGCAATCCATTTGGAGACTTTATCGCATGGCGTAGCATAGTGCAGTGCTCTTCGGTGATACCGAGATCTTCGAGCGGCTGTATGCCACGCTTATCATCGGTCATGATACGCAGCACGATCTTTTCGCCATATATGGTAGGCATCGAAGCTGCGCGTATGCTAACCTCACTATTGTCAATCGTGAGCTGGAAGCGTCCATCCAACGGCAGTCGTTTTTCGGCTATGTCCATGTCTGACATTATTTTTACGCGTGTAACGATGCTCGAATGGGTCTTTTTATTCATCCGGATAACCTCTACGAGCTCGCCATCAATGCGAAAGCGCACGCGAACCGAGTCCGGCAATGGTTCTATATGTATATCACTGGCTCTCTTGTTATGGGCCTGATTGATCAGGTTATTAATAAATCTGACAACAGGCACGGAATCTACACGACTCTCAAGCTCATCAAGTTCAAGGTTGTTCAGCTGCTCGGCGGCCTCGCGCGCCAATACAGTAGAGTCCAACACACCGGCCATCGTGTCTATGCTGGCCTTACTGTATACTCTATTGATACTGTCGGAGATATCTGCGCGTGTGGCAATGACGGCCTCAATAGCACATCCGGCAGCTGTGCCGATTTGATTTAAAGTCTCATAATCTAATGGATCAGCAGTCGCAACATATAAGGTGTTACCTTGAAGCTTATACGGAAATACTTGTTTCTCCTTTGCGAGTGCCTCCGGGATCATCTGCCTAACCTTGTCGCTGATCTGTATGCCTTGCAGACGTACGATTTCGGTATTCAGGTTCCTGCGCAGCACCTCGAGCAGTTGTTCCTCGGTGATGATACCCAGGTCGACCAGAAGCCATCCAATCTTTTTACCCTCATTGCCCGGTTGCTTTTGAATAGCGGCAACGCTTTCCATCTGGCTCTGCGTTATCAGCTTTGCCTCTACAAGCAAATCGCCTACCCTCATCCTAACAGGTGCCATCAGCTTATTGCCCCCCCGTCCTGATTTGTTACCATGTAGATCGTGACTATCGCCTCGACATCTGTCTGAAATCCCTTGCTCATATCCGGTATGTTTATAGCATCTATCTCGATGTATTCGCTCAGTTCATTTAACTTATCAAGCGTGCTCATGATGCTGTCAACAGAACCACGCGCTGAAAAGCTCACGTTTACGCTAGACACCTTATAGTCTGCCGGAACCGTATATTCCCTTACCTCTTCGGGCGTGAGTAATATCTCTGAGTATTCCTGAGTACGATCTTTTGTAGGATAGTCTATGCTCTTTATTTCCTTCGGATCGTCAAACGCGATACGTCTGACATCCAGTCCACTTGTGTTTAATATATTCACAAACTCATAATGTATTTCGTAAGTCTTGGCGAGATTTTCGGTGTTGGGCATCTTAGTAGCGAGCTCTGCCTTTATCTGTTCCAAATATGCCTCGGTCTTTGTCATCATATCCATCGTAGCAATATAGTCCTGCTCCTGTGTAAGCAATACCTTTATATCGCTGCGCAGATCCTTTGTTACGTTTACGATGTTTCTGGTAAAGAAATAATACGGTACGATAACCAGTATCAAAATAACAACGAACTGTATCAGTGTCTTTTCCCGTTTACTCATTCGAATCCCAGCCTTTCAGCGTGCAATCCAGTGTAAACTGCACCATGGCCGCACCATCGCCGCCTTTATCAAATCCCTTGTACGAAATGCTTGTATACGCACCCGAATCTTCTAATGCCTTCGCATAATCAGCAGGGGGATTGTTATCGCCTGTGGTACATGATATGCTCAGCACGCCCTTTACATATTTGACGGACTTGATAGAAACTCCAAACGGTTTTACATTATTTACCGTTGTATACACATCAGACTTGAATTCTATTGTTGTATCGAGCAAGTAGCGCAACGCATCTATTACTGCTATATCTGCGTTGATAGCCACGATTTCCTTTTTTACTTCCTTGCCATGCTCCAGCACCTTTGGAATATCAAATGCAGAAATCCTATTCTCTATATCGGCTTTTTCGTTCTGCGCGTTTTGATGAGCTATTATAGTGATAGATATAACTGCAATGTTTATGAGTATTACAACGCTCAATATCGATATAAACACAATCGTCTGTGTACCTGTTTTCGGCTTTTCTTCAAAACTCAATGCTTGATATAGATTTATTCCGTTCTTGACATTATTCATATCTTCGCACACCCCTCATCAGCATCCCGCCTTATAGAACAGCACCTACGACATACGCCAGACTTCTAATACCACAGCCGGCCGAATAAACGTCCCTAAAACAAATCTCATCAACATTTTTAACTGGAACGTCCGTATACGACAGCAACGTGGATTTTGTATCATCCGTAAGCGTATCACCGATTAGGTAAACGCATTCCACAGGTTTGCCAGGATGCTTGATGGACTGATACTGCACGAGCTTGGTCATAATATCAGCAAGCTCCGTGATCTCCGGCGGAGGTGCGTCCGGGTCAGGTCCCGCAATCGAGGCCAGCACATCGAGACCGCCACCTGTCTGCGCTACATTGGCGCTTCGTGTGATGATACTGTCCGGTAGATTAAGTAGATGCGCTGTAACGGTCGTTGCATTGACATTTGCTATGATCATTGTTGCACCCGACAAAAATGTCTTAGCGAAATTTAAGATACCATTTTGCGCAACACTGAAGCACACGGGCTTCTTACCCAATTTTGTAAGCAAGGAACGGCTCTCGGTCACGACTGCGCGCGGTACGATATATGTAATGACATTGCACATCCTCTTCGGTGCACTCTTTTTTCTTTTATCTTTCTTATTAGCAGCTTTATTGTCATTGTTATTTGTCTCGGTTACGTTCTCTTGATCCTTTTCCTCGTTGAACACGGATGTAATGTAGTAATCCATCAGGTAGTCATGCGGCGAAATAGTTTGAAACACCTTGGCTTTAATCATTTCAAGTCGCTTGCGGGGATTTGGTTCAAATGGAAGTGTATATTCGTTTGAAATCGTTGGTAACGACGAAAATGTAATAGCTACATCCCTGTCTCTGTAATATGAAAGCATAGGTTTTATATATTGCTCGAGCACATCTTTCTTTAATAATCCATCAGAATCGAATACCGGGTCTTCTATCTGTTTCAACACACAATCCGACAGTCGTATGCCTTTGGCCTTGCCCGTAATCAAAGCCGCCTTTATATGACTGCTCCCTACATCGATAGAAATCAAGTATAGCCCACCTCTTTCAACAATATGAGTTATCCAATAGTTCCGTAGCCTGTGTAGATAGGCAGCATAACCGCGACCAAAATGGTGCCTATTATTCCCGCCATAAGGATCAGCATCAGCGGTTCGAGCATAGCCAATAACGATTCGATTGCGCTTTCAGTTTCCTCCTCGTAGTATTCGGAAACCGTGTTTAATATCGTATCCAGACTACCAGTCTCCTCACCGATGCGTATCATGCTCGAGAGTAGCTTATCAAACACATGTATCTCGTCTACTGCATCAGACAGAGAGTTACCGGTACTGACAGTCTCCAAGACCCCAAGCAGTTTATACTCGATATATGAGTTGCCGATTACACGTACAGACAAGCGTATAGCATTCAACAGCGTAAGTCCGCTCGCATACAAAATCGACAGTGTATTTGCAAAGCGCGCTGAGTAAATTTTACGTAGCATTACACCGACCTTGGGCATATATAAAATAGCCCTTCCCCATGCCATCTTAAACTCTGGACGTAGGAACAACAGCCGTATGAGCACGATAAATAATACAATTACAGTCACAACGATATACCATTGCCTGACCATAAAATTACTCATGCCCATGATTATGCGTGTGATAAGCGGCAGTTCCATATTTTGAAATACCGAGACGATGTTAGGCAAAACGAATGTAAACAGGATAATAACAACGCCAACGACCGCAACGGCCAGAAGCTTAGGATATGTAGTAGCGGTTTTGATTTTAGACTGTGTCTTCTGTTGTTTTTCATAATAAACGGCGAGTTTGGCACACATTAGATCAATGTTGCCGCTTTCCTCGCCGCTTTCTATCATGTTTATTAAAAGAGGAGGGAAAGCATTACCGGATGCAGACATCGCTGCAGATAAACTCCTACCTCCTTTTATAGCCTCATACAGACTCATAAACAGCTTGTTTTGTTTAACTATGTTTGTAGACGAACTCATAATGTCAAGCGCGTTGGTTATACTCATACCGGCGGCCAGCATTGTAGACAGCTTTCGGCAAAATAGAACCAAGTCTTTCGTCTTCATCCTGTAGATGGTTTTAACCTTCTCGGCTTGTACTGTTGCCTCCTTGAATTCAAGGCATAAGAGGTTCTCATTCTCAAGACGCTTATAAAAATCGGATACGTTCTCCGCCGTCATGCTGCCCTTAACGATCTTTCCGTCTGCATTTCTCGCATTATATTTATACAGTGTCATTGTGTTCGGCTTAAGCCCGCCCCCCCTATCGACTATATGTTTGGTACGCGCTTGAAAGATTCCATTATATGTTATAATACACGATTCTAATTATATTTCAATATAATTTTTTTGATTACATTTTATATGTTCACATAGCCCGTACAGCGATATAAATGTCCTGATATCAGATTACCCTTCTTCCGTCTACATATTTTTCGGCTATATGCCGAAACGTTCCTAGATGCATAATGCGCTCGAGCCTGCGTTCGATAAGTATACCGTCGGTCTCGCCCAAGCGTTCATCAGCCACTACAACCGCATCAAACGCGTATCCGGGCTCGAAGCTCCCTACTTTACCGAAGAACCTGCCTCCTTCGATCGTTGCTAAGCTGAATGCCTCAGCGACTGTCAGAAATGCATCCGACTTGCCGTTATAAAACCAATAAAGCTTTGACATTTGCATCGCGTCCGAAACAGCCTTTGTCATAGATATGCTGAGCCCGCCTGCAACATCCGTACCAAGTCCCACATTTATACCCATGTCCGTCAAACGCCTGATAGGCGCAATGCCGCTCGAAAGGTTCAGATTAGACCCCGGACAATGCGCCACCATCATGCCAGTCTCGAGCATCATATCCACTTCACAGTTGGTCGGGTGAACGCAATGTGCCATTACGGTTTTGTTGTTCAATAGATTATATTTTCTATAGACATCAGCGTAACATGTAGTGTCAGGGTGCAGTGATTTGACCCATTCGATCTCATCAATATTTTCCGAAAGGTGTGACTGCACAGGCAAGTCGTAACGCTTTGCAAGCGCGCCGAGACCCAAAAGCAATGCATCCGAACATGTAGGCACGAAACGGGGCGTGATGATCGGCCTTGTATGAGTAAAACGCTTGTGCATTAATTCAATGAAGTCCTCTGTATCGCGTAGCGATACATCCGTATCCTCTAAAAGCCCATCTGGGCTGTTGCGATCCATATTTACTTTGCCTACATAACTGCATATACCGCTTTTTTCCAAAAGTTCCGCTAAAAGTAAAGTTGCTTCTTTATGTATAGTGCCAAAGATCACCGCACGAGTCGTGTAGGATTTCTTCAACGCATGTGCAAAGCGATCGTAAGCCATTTCAGCGTAACCGAGATCTCTATATTTAATTTCTTCTGGAAAGGTGTATGTCTCGAGCCATTCAAGTAGCTCGAGGTCCGTACCCATGCCCCGAAACGCAAACTGCGGCGCATGTAAATGTAAATCCACCATACCCGGGATAACCACTTTATCCGAGTGGTCATAGACCGCTATGTCTTTATATTGATCGGGTAAACATTTAAACACACCTGCAGATACTCCATTCTCGCAGACGAGATATGCGTTCTCATATGTCTGTACCTTACCAAATGCCGTGGCGTAGATTATGTTTCCGTATATAACAAAGCTGTTTTCCTGTTGCATAACCGTTCCTCCAAAAGCTTTGTATCGTCAAAATTATTTGAATCGTTACTGTTGAGCTGATGATATACGTTCATACTCTCGGAGTCAACTGCCCAACAACATCCTCCAACCGCTCATTATAGTGCGGCGTTGTATCCGACCCCTTCTGTTCAGTCTCCTCTTCGTCCTCACCGCTTACCGCCGAGTTCGCAAGCTTGCTGATACGCTTCATCAAATCCTCTGTCGCCGTAACGGCTACATGCTCGATCTTCCTATCTATATCCTTGACGAGGCTCTCGACCTCTTTCTTGGTCTTTAGTAGATTTTCATCCGTGAGCTCACCGGCCAACTGTATACCTATGATTACCCTGTTGCCTGTAATGACCGCTGAAGCCTTTTTTACACTGTCTAGCCCGGCTACGGCTGTGGCTATTTTTTTTGCGCGATCACTTGTGAGTAATGTATTCCTATCCTCTGCCTCCACGGCATTATCAGTAACCTTGTCCGTCTCGAGACGGTAGTTACCGCTGTGCTCGTAAACGTTGGTCGTTCCATCTTCTATATTGGCGATGGCTCTGTTTTGAAGTGCGGCCGCTTTGTCGCCTACGTTTGCCCCCGCGCATCCCTGTACAATCATTAAAAATCCTAAAAACGCAAATACTAAATAACGCCTCACGATACCGACCTCCGAACATGTTTTATTTGTTCGTAGTATTTTACAAATCCATGGAAATATAATAGGAAAAATTTGCATACTGGTTCATTGATATGCTAAAATAATTTGATATAGAAAGGAATGATTCTATGGCATATGCAAGAGCAAGAAAACATTACCGCGTAGCGCAAAAGGAAGTACAACAAGCCGCTGCCGTCAACAACATCGTCTCGCCAAAGAATGTAAAGAAGCAGATTTGCATCTTTTCGGCGGCTTCGTTGTTTCTATTCATGTTCGGCATGCTTGTAGGCTACCTCATTGGCCACACCGCATGCGATTGTGAGGAATTTTAATGCGGCTCGGTATCGTGGGCCTGCCCAATGTGGGCAAGAGCACACTGTTTAATTCTCTGACAAACGCCGGGGCCCAGGCCGCGAATTACCCTTTCTGCACCGTTGAACCCAATGTGGGCATCGCGCCTGTCCCGGATCCCCGTCTGAAGGTTTTGAGCGACATGCACAAATCCCAGCAGACCATACCCGCTGTGATCGAGTTCGTGGATATTGCGGGGCTCGTAAAGGGCGCAAACAAGGGTGAAGGCCTGGGCAACCAGTTTTTGTCACATATCCGTGAGGTAGATGCGATAGTACATGTCGTGCGCTGTTTTGAGGACGGCAACGTTATTCATGTCGAAAGCACCGTAGACCCGGTTCGCGACATCGAGATTATCAATCTTGAGCTCATGCTATCGGATATGGACATCCTGCAACGCCGTATCGCCAAGGTTCAAAAGACCGTCAGAAATGATAAATCACAAGAAGCCGAGCTTGAGCTTCTAAATACCCTCTATGCAACGATAGAGGCCGGCAAAAACCCCCGTACAATAGGCTTCTCTACGCCTGAGGAGCATGCGCTTGCTGAGAGCTTTGGACTATTGTCATTAAAGCCCGTCGTATATGCAGCAAACGTCAATGAAGATGATCTCGCAAACGACGGTGTTACCAATGTCCATGTACAAGCTGTGCGCGATTATGCAAAGTCGGAGAATGATGGCGGATTTAGCGCGAATGTATTTGTGGTTTGTGCGAAGATCGAGGAAGAGATAGCCGAGCTCGATGATGAAGAACGCCAGATGTTTTTAAATGAACTCGGTGTAGAAAAGGGAGGTCTCGACAAGCTGATAACGGCTTGCTACGACCTGCTTCAACTGATGAGCTTTTTGACCGCAGGTCCTAAGGAAACAAGGGCCTGGACAATAAGAAAGGGCACAAAAGCCCCCGAAGCCGCCGGCAAGATACATTCCGACATACAGAGGGGCTTTATTCGCGCGGAGATCGTAGGCTACGACGATCTGGTCCGTTATGGCTCGCATTCAGCTGCTAAAGACAACGGTGCCCTGCGCTCCGAAGGCAAGGAATATATCATGGCCGAGGGCGATGTAGTTTTATTTAGATTTAATGTATAAACAGGAGGATATCTACGATGCAAAACATCAATTCTGAAAAAGGCAATCTTTCGATCAACAGTGAGAACATACTGCCAATAATCAAAAAATGGCTTTATTCGGATGCGGATATCTTTGTAAGAGAATTGGTCTCTAACGCTGCCGACGCTATCACAAAGCTCAAGAAGCTGTCGGATATGGGCGAGGCTCCGCATATCGCAAAGGATGAACCATTCGCAATCCATGTAACGGTGGACAAAGAGCAGAAGGTCATTCTGGTTGAAGACAACGGCATCGGCATGACTGCTGATGAAATCAAGGAATATATAAACCAGATCGCATTCTCGGGTGCGACCGAGTTTTTAAATAAATATCAGGACAAGCTCGATAAAGAAAATGAGATCATCGGGCATTTCGGTCTTGGCTTTTACTCTGCGTTCATGATCGCGGACAAGGTGCAGATAGACACGCTCTCCTATACCGAGGGCGCACAGGCCACGCGTTGGATATGCGACGGCGGTATCGAGTACGAAATGAGCGACAGCGACAGAACCCAAAGGGGTACGTTGATAACGCTCTATGTAAATGAGGAATCCAAGGACTTTCTCGAAGAATACAAGCTGCGCAGCATACTCACGAAGTATTGCAGCTTTATGCCCGTCGAGATATATCTCGACACGCTGAAGACGGATTCAGATACGACCGAAGACGAGGACATCATTGACGCAGAAGATGCGGATTCAGACGATGCGGCAACCGATAAGCCCAAGCGTGAGCAACCGAAACCCATTAATGACACGAACCCGCTCTGGCTCAAGCCCGCTAACGAATGCACGGACGAGGAATACAAGTCGTTCTATCATAAGGTGTTTACAGATTTCAACGATCCGCTGTTCTGGATACACCTGAATATGGATTATCCGTTTAGGCTCAAGGGTATACTTTACTTCCCGAAGCTCAAGCACGATATCGAGTACATTGAAGGTCAGGTCAAGTTATATAACAACCAGGTATATATCGCCGATAACATCAAGGAGGTCATACCGGAGTTCCTGTTGCTTTTAAAGGGCGTGATGGACTGTCCGGATCTGCCGCTTAATGTCTCGCGCTCATTCCTACAAAACGACGGCTATGTAACCAAAATGGCCGGCTATATCACGCGCAAGGTTGCCGACAAGCTCAACTCGCTGTTTAAAAAAGACCGCGAAACCTACGCGTCCTATTGGGATGATATTAATCCGTTTATCAAGTACGGTTGCATAAAGGACAAGGAATTCTACGAAAAGGTCAGCAAATCTTTGTTACTCAAAACAACAGCCGGGGATTATGTGACAATGTCCGAATTCACCGAGCGCAACAAGGACAAGACCGGTACGACTATCTTCTATGTCACAAACGAACAGCTGCAGTCGCAGTATATAAAGATGTTTAAGGATCAGGGCATGGAGGCTGCGCTACTGACAGCGAACCTCGACAATCCGTTTATATCGTATGTCGAAAGCTACGAAAAGGATATCAAGTTCAGTCGCATTGACGCTGATATTTCCGACACGCTCAAGGATACAGAAGCGTCCGATGCAGACAAGGAAGCAAACACAAAGACCTCGGAGACCATGGAAGCGTTGTTCAGAGCACAGCTCGGCAACGATAAGCTCAAGGTAAAGGCCGAGAGCTTGAAATCCCCGTCTGTGTCGTCTGTTATATTGCTATCTGAGCAGTCTAGACGCATGCAGGAGATGAGCAAGATGTTCGGCGGCGGTATGGGTATAATGCCGTTTGACAGTGATGAGACTCTCGTGTTGAACCTGAATAACCCGCTTGTGAAGACACTCACAAAGATAAAGGACGACGAAAGCCGCACCGAGGATGTAGAGATGATCTGCGGTCAGCTGTATGATCTTGCGATGCTGTCGCACAAGCCACTCGAGACAGAGCAAATGACAAGGTTTATCGAACGCAGCAACAAGCTGTTGGAGAGGATAGCAATGAAATGAATAATGACGGGAACCAAGCAGATGCGATCAGAAACGAGATAGACAACATAGACAGTGAAATACTTAAGTTATTTGAAAAGCGACTTGATATCTCACGAGAGCATTCACTGATGTCAGGCAGTATCAGGGAGCGGGAGATGATCACACGCCTAACAGAGCATCAAGACGATGTGCTCGCGACATATTCAAAAATCCTATTCGGTACCATAAGCGATCTGACAGATTCACACATAAAGCGTCAAAGCCATTCTAGCTCGACAGTTGCTGCAGACATAAAAAAGGCCCTCGAGGAAACGCCGCAGCTGTTTCCAAAGAGTGCCGTAATAGCCTGCCAGGGCATCGAAGGTGCGAACTCTCTCACAGCCTGTGAAAAGCTCTTCCAGAGGCCGTCTGTTATGTATTTCTCGACATTTGCTGGTGTGTTTTCGGCTGTTGAAAAGGGCTTGTGTAGATATGGCATATTGCCGATCGAAAACAGCTTGCATGGGTCAGTTACGAGCGTCTACGACCTGATGAAGCAATACGATTTCTACATCGTGGGCAGCATAAAGGTCAAGATCAACCATACCCTGCTCTCCAAAAAAGGAGCTGATCTGAAGAACATAAAGACCGTCTATTCGCATGAGCAGGCGCTCGGGCAGTGTAGCGAGTTTATTAAGTCGCAGAACATCGAGGTCATCCCCTGCGAAAACACCGCAATAGCTGCTAAGCTTGTCTCGGAGTCTGATCGCAACGATATAGCCGCTATCTCGTCCGAGGGCTGCGCAGAGCTTTACGATCTGCAGATACTGCGTGAGAACATAAACAATAACGAAAACAATTACACAAAGTTCATCTGTATATCGCGTAGCCTTGAGATATACCCGGGTGCGCGACGCATCAGCCTCATGATGACGCTGCCACACAAGCCCGGTTCATTGTATCGCTTGATGGCACGCTTTGCCGCACTCGGCATCAACATCACTAAGCTTGAGAGCCGCCCGATGCCCGATCGCGATTTCGAGTTCATGTTTTACTTCGATCTGGATATATCCGTGTATGACGAGTCTTTGTTTGACATGTTTACACAGCTCGAGAACTCCGGCGGAAAGTTTGTGTTCCTCGGATGCTATACCGAGCTGTAATCAAAAACCCTTGCCATGCTTATCGCGGATTTCTTCTATCTCGATGAATTTGCACATCATATCAATTATGTAACGTTTTTCTTCATTGACCTGTGGGCGCAACAGCGTTAATAGTTCCTTGCGCCATTTCGTAGAGCTTGTGTCTTGAGCATCGGCGTTTCCCATCATCTGCATGATACGCTGTATGCTCTGCACAAGCTTTATTGTTTTCATGAGTTGTTCCGGATCAAAGTCTGCATCATTCGTTTTTTGACCCTGTGCGCTCGTGTATCCTGTATCACCATATGCCGCATTTACATATGAGCCCTCGCCGTATGCGTTTATCATTTGATACAGTGCTTGAGCCTGTTCGGTAGCCTTATGAAAATTACTATTGTCCATATTTACCCCACCCATCAAATCATTCCTGTAATCATTGTATGTTGCGACAGGATAATCGATGCATTTGACACTACTTGGAATATTTCCTATAATGCATGTTATATATGTTCAAGGAGACCAAAAGATAAATGAAAAAACAAAAAGTGCATTCACGAAACACCAAACCCTTTAACGATATCTTCTGCGGGATTATACTATTTCTCTTAATTGCATTAACCCCCGCAATCGTCATGTACATCAACGTACCACTTGCACCCGAGCAAAAGGCCGTTGTTTCAACCATCTTGGAGACCGTTGACCTGTTCTCGTTCTTCAAATCCCTATTCTTGATCTTCTGTTCATTACTTATCTCAGGCTTCTTTATATTCGCGTTAGTTAGAAAAAAGCTCGACGTGAATTTCAAAATCGGCGTTAAGAATCCCGCCAATATCTCAATAATTATATTTGTGTTCTTTGTATTACTCTCAGCGATGCTTTCTCCATATCGGGTGACCTCGATAATCGGTATTCAAGAGCGTTTTGAGGGTGTATTCGCATTACTGTCCTATATCGTCGTGTTCTATGCCGCATGGTACTATGCTACCCCAAAAAACAATCCGCGTGATCTCGGTCGCGTCTATTTCCTGATGTATGGCTTAATGATTTCATCAACGATAGTCTCCGTGATCGGCGTGTTTCAATTCCTCGGCATGGATTATTTCGCGTCCTCTATCTCTACGCTTACGGTCTTTTTACAGAAACCGGACGGGAACGCCTATCTCACCCCGCGTTTTGTCGATCAGGTCTACTCAACATTATATAATCCCAACTGCGTAGGAGCATATACGGCGTTGTTATTACCGTTTTGCATAAGTTGTGCGATATACACAAAGGAAAAACCCGTACTGCGCATATGGCTCGCGGTCAACAGTATTACATTATTTGTATGTTTTATCGGTGCACGTTCGTCAGGCAGTTTGTTGGGTGCTGCGTTTGCGGTGCTTGTTGTTGCTGTTACGCTTGTCACCTGTATTGTCAAGTCAAAGGTCGTGATCAAGCCAGCATATATAGTTGCATTTGCTGGCTCATTCATAGCTGTAGTCCTCGCGATAGCTGTAGTCCCATCGTTGCGCTCGCATTTCGGCACGATGATCGAAAAGCTCGCGAAGCTCGATTCTGCACGCCCCGAATTTCCGTATAAGGATCTGTTGTTTAGCGACAACTCCTCTACGATCGTCACGCAAACAGGCCAGATCACACTGACATATGACAGAGAAGAAAAAGTACTCAATGTATATGACCAAAACGGTAATCTCGTTCCGGATACCGGCGTAACGGAATCAAAAGATGCCGACGCTACCTTTACACATTACGATATAGAGGGATTTGGGTTCTTTGACATAATGACCAAGGGCAGCGCGTTCGCATATCAGGCCCCAGGCATGAATCTCCTGTTCGCAGCTGCTAATGACGGCAACGGAAATGTCAATCTCTATCCATTGTCCAGCGTATTCAAGGTCATCGATCCGAACGAGCCGATTCCGTCGTTTGATTTCAAGGGTAAAGAGCACTGGGGATCCGGTCGCGGTTACATCTGGCAAAAGACTATACCCCTACTTTGGGATTATTTCATTGTTGGCTCGGGCCCGGACACATTCCTACTCTCGTTCCCTCAATACGATGTTCAGAGTAAGATACGCTACTTCGGCGATCCATACGTTCTGGTAGATAAGGCGCACAACCTTTTCTTCATGACTGGTGTAAACACCGGTACGATCTCTATGCTTGCACTGTTATTTTTGTTCGGGTACTACATCGTTACCACCTTTAAAAAACTCATAAAAACCTTTGGGTTAAATAAGTCAATCTTTGGATTCAGGCTCGGGGCTATGGCCGGTATTGCCGGTTACGTGGTGGCCTCCATGTTTACGGATAGTACGGTGTCTGTTTCACCGGTTGCATGGTTTGTACTTGGTCTTGGATTTGCGTTAAACGGCCTGTCCGAGATTATCCCATTAAAAGAAACCGGTAAGGAATCGGGTGAGACTGCGTAATGAGCAGCTTGTTTAATGGCCGCCTAGGTAAAACATTTTTATATATAGCATGCGATATCGTGTTTATGGAGCTTGCTCTCGCTGCTGCCGTGTCACTCTGGTATTCGGGCAGCATCCCGGGCTCGCATACGACCTCTGTTCCTACAGAGGCGTGGCAATGGTTCATCACGATAGGTATCGCGGCTGCGGTAACCTGCGTAATCGTGAATAGCATATTCGGCATGTACAACAACCTCTGGAAATACGCGAGCATAGACGAGGTACTAAAGATATTCTTGTCGACTACGCTCGTGTTTGTTGTGTTGTATATATTCGATCTTATATTTCTAAGAAATGATGCATTACCGCTTGCGCGACGACTGTTGTTCGTCGCATGGCTGTTCGATACTATATTGTTCTCGTTTTCGCGCTTTGGATACAGGGCTATCAGGCGTATGGTGCTATTCTTTGGTCATCTGCTCTCCAGTAAGTCCGGCTGCAAGCGCGTAATGATAATCGGAGCGGGTTACTCTGGTTACGGTGTGATCCGAGGTCTGCTGCATAAAAAGATAAGGGACAAGCTGCCTGTAATCGTGTTAGACCCGGACCCATCAAAGGACAACACACATATCATGGGAGTGCGCGTTATCTCAGATGTCGACAGAATATCTGAGATATCTGAAAAGTTTCACATAGACGAGATCATCATAGCGATGCCGTCAGCCTCACCCGACGATCGTAAGCACATAATCGACCAATGCACGCAGACCGAATGCTCGTTGAAGATATTGCCACCGATGAGCGATGTGACAGACGGTGTGTTTGATACAAAGGTCCGCGACGTAAACATATCCGATCTGCTATATCGTGAGGAGATAACGCTCGACAACAAGAATATCAGTGATTATTTGAGCAACCGTATCGTACTCGTGACGGGCGGCGGCGGCTCGATCGGCTCTGAACTCATACGCCAGATTGCAAAGTTTAACCCGAAGCAGATCGTGATCGTGGATATCTATGAAAACGGCGCGTATGCATTGATCAGGGAGCTCGAGGGCGTATATAAAAACAAACTAAACATCGTGATGCGGCTCGGTTCGGTCAGGGATATTGACCGTATGGACACGATATTTTCCGAATATAAGCCGCAGGTCGTATTCCACGCTGCCGCGCATAAGCACGTGCATTTTGTCGAAGACTGCCCGTCCGAGGCGGTTAAAAACAATATCTTCGGTACCAGAAACGTCGCCATCTGCGCAGATAGACATGGCGTGGAGCGCTTTATATTGATCTCTACGGATAAGGCCGTGAAACCCACAAATGTATATGGCGCGACGAAGCGTGTCGCAGAGCTCGTCATTCAGAGTATGGCTCAGCATAGTAAGACCAAGTTTATGGCTGTGCGCTTCGGCAATGTACTCGGTAGCAACGGCAGTATAATACCGGTCTGGAGGCAACAGATCGCAAACGGCGGACCACTCACGATCACACATCCGGATATGGAACGATTCCTGATGACGATCCCGGAGGCATGCCAGCTAGTTTTGCAGGCCTCGGGACTTGGCAAAACCGGACGCATATTTGTATTAGATATGGGTGAACGCGTAAAAATCCTCGACCTTGCAAACAATTTTATTAGATTGTCCGGGTTAAGACCCGGTAAGGACATCCAGATTACCTATATCGGGCCGCGTCCCGGAGAAAAGATATATGAAGAACTCATACTCGATGAGGAGCAGGACGACAAGCAGGTGACCTGCCATAAAAAAATCATCATGTTAAAGCCTGTCGAAACAGACTTTGCGCATTTCGAGAGCCAGTTAAAGACATTGTATGAGTTACCGAACGATCAAATACCCAAGAAGCTTGCGGAGATCGTTCCGCAGTATGTACCGGAGTAAGTATTACGGAGGTAATGCCATGTATCCCGTCGTAAAGCGGATAGTTGATTTTCTTGTGAGCATGATTTGTATTTTATTGATGTCCCCTGTGTTTATCGTGCTGATCATATTGATCAAGCTCGACTCACGCGGACCTGTATTCTTTTCTCAGAAACGCATCGGTAAAGACAAGCGGCATTTTATGATCTATAAATTCCGTACGATGAAGATCGACACACCACGCGATGTACCGACGCATCTGCTACAAAACCCACAGCAATACATCACTCGCGTAGGCCGCTTTTTGCGCAAGTTCTCACTCGACGAGCTGCCGCAGATATACAACATCCTCCGCGGTGATATGTCGTTTGTGGGACCGCGGCCAGCGCTCTGGAATCAATTTGATCTTATCGAGCAGCGTGATCGCGTATCGGCAAATAAGGTGCTACCCGGGCTCACAGGTTGGGCGCAGATAAACGGGCGAGACGAATTACCGATATCCATAAAGGCACAGTACGACGGCGAATACGTAAATCGAATGAGCTTGCTGTTTGATATTCAGATAGTATTCATGACGGTTAAGCATGTGCTGACGGGTGCGGGAGTTAGTGCATGAGGATATTGCTGACAGGGAAAAACGGATATATTTCAAATAAATTATATGATGCTCTGATTGCAGATGGGCACGAGTGTGAAATGATATCGTTGCGTGCCGATGATACTGAGACGGGAAAATCTGGAGCGGCTGAAAATTGGATGTCACGGGTTTCTCTTGCGGGTTTTGATGTGCTTATACATTGCGTTGGTATCGTACACAAAAAGGCTTCGAGTATAGATTATTACCGAGTCAACACTGATCTGACCATCGAGCTTGGCTACAAGGCCAAGGCTGATGGCGTAAAACACTTTGTATTTCTGAGTACGATGGCCGTATATGGCGCTATAGACGGTATACATGGCCTGACCGTGATATCAAAAGAAACCCAGGCAGATCCGAAGAACGACTATGGACGGAGCAAGTTTTTAGCCGAAGAGGGTCTTAAAGCCATATCTGGTAACGGATTTAATGTGACTGTATTGCGTCTGCCTATGGTTTATGATACAGACCTACATGCCCTGGGCAATATGACGCGGCTAATGAAGCAGATTCTCCGGTTTCGTTTACCGTTTTTGCCGGTAGTTTTTCCTATGATTGACAATAAGCGCAGTATGTTGAATATAACCTCGCTCAGCGCATATATACAAAAACTTGTCACTGGGTTTGCCGATGCCGGTGATATCGTAAATAACTTTCAGATTAATTTGCCGCAGGATGACGAATACATATGTACATCTCTACTCGTTCGTGAAATAGCGTCTATACATGGGCAACACATTAGATTGTCCCGCGTACTCGGTGCGCTTGTGCGAGCCTGTATGTATATCATCCCTCTTCCGTTTCTCAGAAAGATGTTCGGTAGCCTCGTCTACGAAAAGGATTGATTATGTGATCTTTAACTCCCTATCATATGCAGTGTACTTGCCTGTATGCTGCGTGCTGTTCTTTCTGTTACCCGTTAGGCTACGCTTGCATTTCCTGCTCGCTGCAAGCTATTTCTTCTATATGTGCTGGAACGCACAGTACGCCGCGCTGATGCTCCTATCTACCCTCACCACCTATCTCGCCGCACTCTGTATCAAACACGCCACATTACATTCCCTTCGAAGGACCGTGTTCCTATCCAGTCTCATATTCAATATTGTTTTGCTGTTGATGTTTAAATACTTTGACTTTATAAACGAACTCGCGGCAGTCGTTTTAGGCTTAATTGGTATCGTTTATATACCGTCTCGCAGCACGTTGCTATTGCCCGTCGGTATTTCGTTTTATACCTTTCAGGCGTTGGGCTTTTTGATCGACAGCTACAACGGAAACGCCGAACTACCCAAGCTTTCTCGCTATGCGTTGTTTGTATCGTTTTTTCCACAGCTCGTCGCCGGCCCTATTGAACGCTACGAGCACCTGATGCCGCAGTTTGACCGCCCTACCCGTTTTGATTCGGATCGTACAAAATCAGCATTGCTATTAATCAGTCGCGGCCTTATAAAAAAGATCGTTATAGCGGATAATCTATCTCCGTTTGTAAATATGTTTTTTAACCGCCCTCATGAATACAGTGGTGTGTTCTTTATGTTTGCGGCTGTTTTGTTTGCGTTTCAGATATACTGCGACTTCAGCGGCTATACCGATATAGCGATCGGCAGCGCACGTATACTCGGATACGACCTAACGCAAAACTTCAACCGACCTTACGCCGCGACAAGTATCACGGATTTCTGGAAGCGCTGGCACATATCGCTTACATCCTGGTTTCGTTCATATATCTATATCCCCTTAGGTGGCAACCGTAAGCACCGATATCTAAATATTATTATCGTGTTTCTAGTCAGTGGTCTTTGGCATGGAGCGAACCTGACGTTTGTGCTTTGGGGGCTTGTAAACGGACTGCTGCAGATCATCGAGGATACATGGAAAAAACATGTACGCATACGCCACAATCCAGATATGTCGTATGTCCCGCTGACATACAGGCTCATAAAGCGTTGTACTGTATTCCTGATGATTTGCTTTACATGGATATTTTTTCGAGCGCAGAACCTTTCAGAGCTTTTGGTGATCCTAAAGAAATTCCTTTCACCATCATTCTTCTCGGGGCTTATGAGCTTGTACCTGACACCCACTCAGGGTGTTGCACTCGCATTTTGTATCGCTGCTATTATCTTACTGCTCGTATATGAGGCACTTAATGAACGTTATGACCTCGCTTCATGCCTTGCGCACGAGCCGGTTGTGACGCGTTGGATTGTATATTGCTGTTTATTTATTGTTATCGCTGTGTTTGGGGTGTATGGAAATGCTGACGCTTCGCCGTTTATTTATTTTCAGTTTTAAGATAGTTTTAATACTTGTGCTGATGATCACGATAGTGCTGTTCTTGGAACGTGCGTTGCAGACCGTAGACAGCGTTGAGGAGCGAGTGCGCGCTGTAAAACAGCTACCCAATGACTATGCCGATGTGTTGTTTATCGGCAATTCACATGCGTATTGCACATTTGTTCCCGACATCGTTACTGAGGTTTCCGGTCGCAGCTCGTTCAACGCCGGAATACCCGACCAAAAGATAGATGTCACCGCTATATATCTTGAGGAGGTTTTGAAGCGTCAGAACCCGGATATTATCGTTCTGGAGTGCTTCAGCTTCGGGGACTCATCTGGCACATATAGGGGATACAAGCCGAATATCAACAGCTTGAACCTTTCACCGGATAAGATTGAACTATGTTTTAACCTTTTCGAAGATCCGTTTGACGCTATACGTGCATCAACGCGATTGTTCGACTGTCATACAAACTGGAAAAAGCCCGAGCTCGTGACGCAAAACATAAAATACATGCTTAGGCCGCAGTCGATCGTACCTGAAAATAAGGGCTTCTATAGGCTGACATCTAAAATGAGTTATCGTTCATTGATAAAATTTAGTCAATCCTCACAGCTGCGCTTCACACCAAAGATCAACGAACAATCGATCACTGCGTTTCTACGTATCCTCAAGCTCTGTAATGAGCGAGATATCCGCCTGATCGCAACTATGGCACCATTTAACGACACCTATCGCAAACGGATCGGTTACTCTCGTTTTCACAAGATGTTCGCGGTTTTCTTTGAGCAATTTGATGTCGAGTTTATCGACTTTAATCTGCTCGATCACGAAACCGGTATCGTTAATGCGGACTTCGAGGATGTAACAGGTAATGCGCAACACCTAAATGTATATGGTGCAAAAAAAATCAGCCGCGTCATGGGTGAACGGCTGAGGTAAATTTATCATAGCTTAAATAAGGATAGATGAATATGAGCCGGACCGAAGTTACGGTTTTAGTTTTTTACATTATATGGAATATATTTGTATTTACATTGTATGGCATAGATAAAAGCAAGGCTAAACGTGGCAAATGGCGTATCAGTGAGAATACACTTATCATTTCTGCGCTTTTAATGGGTGGCATCGGTGCACTTCTTGGTATGAGGGTATTTAGGCACAAAACAAAGCACATAAAGTTTCAGATCCTCGTTCCGATCTCGATATTACTAAATCTTGCCGCAATAGCCGCCCTAATATGTTCCAACACCTATTTTTCCTTGTAAATACGGCACTTTTCGCGCATTTCCGCACTCCTCCGCGGGTATAAAAGCCTCCAAAAACGGATACATTATAGCCAAACGCTTTTGCGCTGACGCGTGATGTTTGGAGGCTTATTATGAACAAAAAATTCATTCCAATATCCGGCATAGTAGCTTTTTTCTTTGCTATGCTGTGTATGTTTATCAATATTATATATTTCCCAAATGAAATCAGATTAACCCAAAATTCTACACGAGATATCATTTTAAAGTTACCGATGGGTTTTGGCGGTATCTCGCCATTTTCAGCCGATCTGGAAACAGATACTGTCACGGTAATTAATGTAAATAACGAACCAATTAATAACAACATAAATGTATCATTAAACGAGCCCGTTACGATATCTGCTAATGAAACCGGCAGCGGCCAGCTCACATTAAACGCTTTTGGTATACCAGTAAAGAAGGTACGCCTCGATGTTTTACCCGACACAGAATTGATCCCATGCGGTTTAACCGTTGGCGTGCGTATCAATACAAACGGCGTGATGGTCTTAGGCTCCGGTAATGTATCGGTAGAAGGTGGAAAGGTCGAGAACCCATCTATAGGTAAACTGCAATCCGGTGACCTTATCCTGTCTGTGGACGGCAAGTCCATCGGAAACAAAGAAGACCTTGTAGTAGCTCTCGAAAGTAAGAAGACCCCCGACGATATAAATCTGCACATTAAACGCTCGGAGAGCGAAATGGATGTGGACATCAAGCCGGTATTAAGCAGTGACGACAAGAAGTACAAGATTGGTGTTTGGGTACGTGATTCCACGCAGGGCATCGGCACAGTGACTTATTATAATCCAAGCAGCCGTATATTCGGGGCGTTAGGTCACGGTATTATGGATGTGGATACCAAACGATTGATGTCCGTAAAGGACGGTTATATCACAGACACGGTGATCACAGACATCCGCCAGGGTAACAAGGGTGCGCCGGGTGAACTGATCGGAAAGCTCAAGCCCGAACGCATAATCGGCACGGTTAAGGCCAACACCCCATATGGTATATATGGCATCATTGATCCCGTAGGCAGTATGTATCTGCCATCGGAGCGTATGAAAATCGCATTTCAAGACCAGGTTCACGAAGGTCCCGCAGTAATAATGGCAAATGTAGACGATGAGGTTCGCAAGTATGATGTATTTATCGAAAACGTTAATCGATACTCAAACGATGAAACAAAGGGTATGGTCTTGCGTATTACCGACCCGTCACTATTGCGAAAGACAAACGGCATCATCCAGGGTATGAGCGGCAGTCCGATTATACAGGATAATAAAATCATCGGTGCTGTCACACATGTATTTGTACAGGACCCATCCAAAGGTTACGGAATCTTTATCGAAAACATGCTTCGTAGGGAAAAGGAAATAAGTGCGCTCTAAGGTAGCAGTAAAACCTTTCCCTTTACAAGCCCCGGTTCTTTAAATAATGCGAATGCACGATCGATTTCGGATAATGGGAAGCGCTTGAATATCATGCTCTCATGCAAACGTAGTAACCCCGATTTAAAATATTTTGCCGTAAGGCTCCATTCTTCGCCAGGAAACGGCGCGGAATAGCTCATATACGGCCCGGATATATTTAGCTCCTTGCGATTGAGTTTTTCCCAAAGCTTTGATGGGAATATTACATCCGTATACGGTGTACCGAGCACGGAAATGTGCGCGTTGTTGGCGGCTATCTCAATCGCGAGGTTTATGCTTTCGGATTTACCTGCGGCTTCGAATACATAATCGTATTGGATTTCGTTTATACGCTTCATGGCATCCGACTCACTGAGGCTTATTACCCTGTCTGCACCAAGCTCAAGTGCGGTATCTAGGCGTCCCTTAGAGGCATTAATCATCGTAATCGACGATGCACCGAATATCCGGGCCCATTGCAGCACAAACAAGCCTATCGTACCCGCGCCTATAATCGCGATATACTTGCCGCCTTGAAAGTTCGCGCATCTAAGTGCGTGGGCAGCTACCGTAGACGGCTCGAACAATGCACCCTGTTCGTATGTAACATCCGGATCAAAGCGTACCGCATTACGTTCGGGTAAGACGATGTATTCAGCATAACCACCCTGTATGCGCGTACCGATGAACGTGTAGAATTTACATTGAGCAAAATGCCCTCGTGCACAATCCTTACACTTCATACATGGTACGAGTGGCGCACCAGCCACGCGGTCACCTATTTTAAGGCTTTTAACCCCAGCACCCTTCTCTACAACCTCACCGGCGAATTCATGCCCCAGTACGATAGGATAGTAATGCGCACCGCCGTAAAGCACCCTTGGCAAATCGCTACCGCATATCCCTGTTGCCCTTATTCTAACAAGTACATCTGTTTCGCCGACGTGTGGCGTATCCATTTCGCCACAGCGTATATCATCGTTGGCGTATAATATCCCCGCTTTCATTTAATGCCCTCCCTTTTTATCCTTTTTTGCTTCTCATGTTTGCTTTCCCGTAGCGCATATGTCAGCAAGGAAACAAGCAGCGCATTTGGGGCTGCGCGCAGTACATATTGTGCGCCCGTGCGCTATTATCTGCGTGTTATATCGCAGCCAATGTTCCTCGGGTAGTTTATCCATCAGGTCAAATTCGATTTTCACAGGATCTTTCTGCTTGGTGATCCCGATCTTTTGCGAAATGCGCGACACATGCGTATCCACAATAATGCCCGGTAGATCGAAAATATGCCCTCTCACGACATTTGCGGTCTTGCGTCCCACACCGGGCAGGCGTGTGAGCTTGTCCATTTCAGATGGCACCTGACCGCCATGTTCCTCCAATATCATCTGGGCACAAGCCTTTATATGCTTGGCCTTCATATGGTAAAACCCTGTTTGCTTTACATATTCTTCCAATAACTCCAACTCAGCAGATGCAAAATCCGCTCTATCTTTGAATCGTTCAAACAACGCAGGTGTTACGATATTTACGCGCGCATCCGTACACTGAGCACTCAAAATTGTTGCCACAAGTAATTCCCAAGCGTTTCTGTGATCAAGATAGCACTTAAAATACTCTGCATAGTGTTCATCCAGACGCGCAAGCAATACCTTTATATCCTTTTTAGTCATGGTCTATTTATCACCTTGTTCCCTTTTTAATGTCAATATTGCAATCTCAGGCCTATTAAACAGGCGTATCGGAAAGTATGTCGTGCCTATACCCTTTGATATATATAGTATATTTCGGCCTATTCGCATCAAGCCATCCGAATACTTTGGAAACAGACCTTGCGCAGGCGCGTATAGCGTCGGCAAAAACGGAAACCGCACCTGTCCCCCATGGGTATGACCCGATAATATCAGTCCGATACACATGTGTCCGATGCGATCTATTATCTGTGGTTGATGACTGAGCAACAGATTAAATCCTTGATTCTGCTTGACCAATCGATCAACTCCCACAAACTTGCGTCGTCTGAGATGGTAAAAATCCCGCAGACCGATCACAGGTAGATCGCCGAAGCCGTCGATGCTGACGGTCTTTTTTTCGTTCTCGAGTACCGATACGCCGATGTCCTCAAGTCTAGCCTTTAGCTCACGATAACATGGCTCGTCATGGTTTCCGTCCACAAAGAAGACGGGCGCACGTCGAGCAAGCGCCTCGATATATTTAAGATGTGGCTCAATCTCCGAAAACCGCCGGATAATCACATCACCGGTAATCGCTGCGATGTCAAACTCAAGCTCGGATATCGTCTTCCAGATA
>CAYURR010000009.1:0-34787 GCA_964446745.1 uncultured Defluviitaleaceae bacterium
TTCCTTATAAAAACATGAGAGTGGGCGTCAACCCACTCTCATCAAGTAATGTAAAAATATATGCTTAAGCCAGTATAGCACCAATAGATGAATCGTGCAAGAAAAAGTTCAACAGAAAGTTCAAAGAAACATGCAAAATAGGTCGATCACGCGTTATCCAGGTGCTTATATTTTGTTAGCATTTCGTTGAGTATATCGGACTGATGCGTCAGATCTCTCGCCTCGGTAGCTGATTCCTCACTGAGAACAGTGTTTTCCTGCACAACGCTCGATATGCTCTGAAGTCCGGAGGCGATCTGGGTGATCGCATCGGCTTGGGTTGCAGATGATTCGGCTATATCCGAAACGATACCGAAGACGTTGTCAAAGTCATTTACGATCGTGTTCAGCGAGTTGAAGGTCAACTGCGCGATCTTTGTACCCTCTTCAATCTTGTTGATCGTCTCATGGATCATCGTATCGGTTTCCTTGGCTGCTGTCTGACTGCGCAATGCGAGGTTTCTGACCTCACCCGCTACGACTGCAAATCCGCTGCCATGCTCGCCCGCCCTCGCGGCCTCAACAGACGCGTTTAGTGCAAGCAGATTTGTCTGGAATGCGATATCGTCGATGGTCTTTATTATCTTCAGGATGTTGTTCGATGCCGCCTTTATGGAACTCATCGATTCGAGCATCTTCTTCATTTCATCGTTGCCCTTTAAAGCGTGATCCCTAGACGACAGCGATAAAGCGTTGGCGGTTTTAGCCTTTTCAGCCATGTTGCCAGTTTCATTGCGTATGCTATCAAACGTAGCGGCGAGCTCCTCGATTGAGCTGGCCTGCGTGGTAGCACCGCTGGCAAGCTTTGAGCTGCTTTCTGTTATCTTGGCCGAGCCTGCGGACAGCTGTTTGCTCGTCTTGTTTATCCGGCGCATAACTTCGTTCAACTCGTCCAGTACATCCATCTTTGTAATATCCTGAACAACCTCGACATATCCGATGTTTTCACCTTTTTTGTTCACGAGCTTTGAGACATCTACAAGGAACGAAAGCCCGCCCTGAGAGAACTTGGTCTGCGGAATGCCGCGCTTCGCACATGCGATACCGCAGTTTTCTGTACGGCAGATGTTTGCGCCCCAATTGTCGCAGGTTTTGCCTATTATGTCGGCGCGTTTTACATTTAGGATACCCTCGACAGCTTTATTGATAAATGTCCAACGTGTTTCGCTGTCTGTTACGGAAATCGGGAATGGTATAGCGTCCAATATAGACTCGTACCAGTTGGCTCGATCCTCAAATTTGTTACCCGATTCGACGAGGGCTGTTATATCGTTGACCATTTCGATATGTCCGGCGATATTGCCTACCTCATCCTTTAGGTAGCATACATCAACCGTGTAGTGTCTGCCTGCTTGCGCAAAGCGTGTTTCGTTCTTACCGTTTCTAAGACACTCTATGCCGCAGTTACTGGTGTTACAAATGTTTGCGCCCCAGTTGCAGCATTTCTTTCCGAGTATGTCACTGCGTCTTACACCCAAGAGCTGCTCGACCGTCTTATTTATAAATGTCCATTCCATATTGTTGTTAGTAACGGAGAGAGGCATCTTTATCGCATCGAGGATGGAATAGAGCCAGAAGATTTCCTTGCTATATTGCGCTTCTTTGTTCAGAAACTCTGTGTTGTCTACGATCACAACCGAGCGAAGGAGGTCGTTTGAAGCCTGCGGGCCGAGTGTTTCACATCCCTTTGGCAGCTTGTTGATGATGCCGGAGGCGTTTATACCCTCGGAAAAACCAAGCTTGCGGGCCTTTTCGTTCACGAATACGCAGTTGCCGTCGGCATATGTAATCACTAAGGGTGTTTGCACACCGTTTACAGCCTGTTTGAAATCCTCCAGCGATCTTACGGCTTTGCTTCTTTGACTGTTTATTACATACAGTAAAACCAGTAGAAACAAAGCGATTAAACTGAATACAGCGTAGAAAATCATTTCCGTCCTCTCCCCCATGTGTGAAAATATGTGCTTAACGCAGCCAATAAAGTGCCTATTAAAGCCGTTTTGAGTATAGCAAACTGACATTAATCGTGCAAGGCAATTTATTAGTAAAAGGCTTAGTAATCCTTGCAATAATATTTATCTGAGGTATAATTATCATCAATAATATATGGAACGTACTTGATTTTCTGGGGGAGCGCGAATATGAAGAGTCTTTCGGTAACGAATTTGAAATGCGATCAAAGGGTTAATCCGATCGGTATAGATAACCCCAAGCTTTGCTTTAGCTGGGAGCTCGTATCGGAACGCAACGATGTAATGCAAGCCCAATACCATATCCAGGTCGCGGCGGATACGAACTTTACGAATGTGGTTTGGGATGCGTGCGTAAGCTCAGACGAATCGGTCTGCGTTACATATGCGGGGGCGGAGCTTAAAGACAGGACGCAATACACCTATCGCATCTCGGTAGAGGACACGCAGGGCGAAAAGAGCCCGTGGAGTGATGCAGCTACGTTTGAGACAGCATTCTTAGCTCAAGACGGGAACATTACAGATGCTATCAGGGCGCAATTTATATCGGGCGATAAATCTGCAGAAACCACCTGCCCCGTGTACGCAAAGACATTTACGCTCAAGCCAGATATCACACGAGCGCGCGTATACGCGACGGCGCTGGGCATCTATGAGCTGTACATAAACGGCGCGCGTGTCGGAGCGGATTATCTGACACCGGGTTGGACGGACTATAAAACCCGTCTGCAATATCAAACATATGACGTTACCGATATGCTCAAATCCGGTGACAATCAAATAAAGGCCATGACAGGCCCCGGTTGGTTTAAGGGTGAGCTCGCATGGGAGGATCGCCAAGGGATCTATGGTAAGACCTCGGCTGTTTTATTACAGATGCATGTCGATTACGCAGACGGCACGAGCGAGACCATCGTGACCGACGAGACCTTTAAGACCTGCGCAGGCCCCGTGTTGTTCTCGGAAATCTATCACGGCGAAATCTACGATGCGTCGATGGAGGATTTGTCGGACGCTACGTGGCATGATGTCGAGATCGTCGACTACCCCATAGAGCGTCTGATCGCACAGGAAAACTACCCGGTCCGTGCGATACAGGGCATAAAGCCCATAGAGCTTATAAAGACCCCGAACGGTGAAACGGTTCTGGATTTTGGTCAGAACATGGTCGGTGTCGTGCAGTTTATGCTGCCGGCGGGTAAAGCTAAAAAGGGCGACAAGGTCGTATTGAAGCACTTTGAGGTACTAGATGCGGACGGTAACGTCTATACCGAGAATTTGCGCAGGGCACGCCAGACCATCGAGTACCGCGCCAAAGGAACGGAAAACGAGGTATACAGCCCGCATTTTACATTCCAGGGATTTAGATATGTTCATGTCGAGGAGTTTCCATGCGAGGTTGCGACCGAATACTTTACGGGTATCGTAATGCACTCGGATATGGAACCCATAGGCGAATTCGAATGCTCAGACCCGATGCTCAATCAACTGCACCACAACATCCTCTGGGGACTAAAGGGCAACTATGTGGATGTGCCGACGGACTGCCCACAGCGTGACGAGCGCCTCGGCTGGACCGGTGACGCACAGGCGTTTATCTCCACCGCATGTTACCTGATGAATACGGCGCCGTTCTTTAAGAAATGGCTCAACGATTTGGCCTCGGATCAGCTCGAAAACGGCGGCGTGCCGTTTGTAATACCGCATGTGCTGGATGGAAACGCGCATTCCTCGTCGGGTTGGGCAGACGCGGCTACAATATGCCCGTGGGCTGTATATATGGCCTATGGCGAAACGGAGGCTCTGCGCCGCTCGTATCCGTCCATGCGCAAATGGGTCGAGTACATCAGAAACGCGTCAACGAACGGTTTGCTTTTTGATACGGGCTTCCATTATGGTGACTGGCTCGCACTCGACGCAAAGGAAGGCAGTTATTTCGGCGCGACGGATGTTACATTGATCGCGACTGCGTTCTATGCACACTCGACGGAGATCGTGGCGAAGGCTGCTGACTTGCTCGGATATACCGAGGATGCAGAAGCTTATGCAAAGCTCTTTAACGATATCAAATCAGCGTTTATCGATGAGTTCTATACGCCGAACGGACGGCTTGCATCTCCGACACAGACCGCGCATGTGCTAGCACTGAACTTCGGTCTATACGGATCGCATAGGGAGCGCACGATCAAGACGCTGGTTAAATATATAGAGGATAACAAGTTCCATCTGTCCACGGGCTTCTTGGGCACGCCGTACTTGCTGAAGGTACTGAGCGAAAACGGTTATCCGGAGGTCGCGTACAAGGTGCTTCTGCAACAGGATTATCCGTCGTGGCTGTATCCGATCACAAAGGGTGCGACGACGATATGGGAGCATTGGGACGGCATCAAGCCCGATGGCAGCATGTGGTCAAAAGATATGAATTCGTTCAACCACTATGCATACGGCGCGGTCGGCGACTGGATATACGGCAATATCGGCGGTATCAATATCGACCCCGAACAGCCCGCATATAAGCACAGCCTAATAAAGCCCATACCGGGCGGTGGGATCACGCATTCAAAAGCCGCGATAAAAACCGTTTACGGCAGGCTCTCTGTTGAATGGAATGCTACATATGAAACCGTAAATGAAGCCGAGGTATTAAAGACCTTCACGATCGATATAACCGTACCGCATAACACGACCGCGACGCTCGTAATGCCGGGTAAAGGAACAAGCGGCAATGTATATCAGCTTTGCTCGGGACATCATAGGTTAGACATGTAGAGGAGAATGCTTATGACAAAGATACTGCTGGACACGGATATCGGCAGTGATATAGATGATGCGCTCGCGCTCACATACTTGCTGTCAAAGCAAGAATGCGAGCTCGTGGGCATCACGACCGTGAGCGGCCAACCGGAATTACGAGCGCAGCTTTCGGACGCGATATGTAAGCACTTTAACAGAAATATACCGATATACAGCGGGCTGTCGGAGCCCATACTCGTTTCGCAGAACCAACCCGAGTCTCCGCAGGCCGCGAGGCTAACGGAATGGGCTCATGGTCAGGACTTCCCGACGGGCGCCGTAAATTTCCTCGCGGATATGATCCTAAAGCATCCGAACGAGCTCACGATCATGGCCATAGGACCGCTCACAAATATCGCGGGGCTGTTTATCACACGTCCGGAGGTCATACCGCTTATAAAGGAAGTCATCTTGATGTCGGGTTATTTTTTCCATGCGGACAAACCGAGCGATCAGGTCTACGCGGAATGGAATGTTAAATGCGATCCGCACGCGTCGGCTGTGGTATACAACGCACCGTTAAAGAAGCTGCGCATCTACGGCCTCGATGTCACTACGAAGCTCGTGTTGCCTGAGGAAGAGGCGAAGCAGCAGTTGTGCGCGGACGCGTTTAAGCCCGCAGTGGATTTTGCGTCGGTTTGGTTTAGGCATTGCAAGGATATCGTGTTCCACGATCCGCTCTCGGCTGTGTCCGCGTTCAAGACCGTATGCACATATAAACGCGGCAAGGCCACGGTATGCTTGGATGCTGACCGCCTCGGCATTACGACGATCGAGGAATGCGCGGACGGTAACACGCTCGTAGCCGAAACGGTGGACAGGGACGCGTTCTTTGCCGAATACCTCGGGGTGATAGGGGACGCACGAGTATGAACACAGACGCTAATTTAAACGCTGATATCAAAAATAATCGCAAGGCCACTCTGTCGCGGTGTACGAACGAGACGGACATCAATGTCACGGTAGACCTCGACGGCAATGGGGTATCGGAGGTCCAGACGGGCATCGGGTTCTTTGATCATATGCTTACGGCGTTTGCGCGGCACGGGTTTATAGATATGACCGTAAAGGCCAAGGGTGATTTACATGTGGACGCGCATCATACGGTCGAGGACACGGGCATCGTTCTCGGCAAGGCTATCTCAGACGCGCTCGGAGATAAAAACGGCATCAAGCGCTACGGGCATGTAATATTGCCTATGGACGAGGCGCTCGTGCTTTGCGCGGTCGATCTCTCGGGCCGGGCGTATCTGGCATGTGAATATAACTTTACCGCAGAGCGCATCGGGGAGATGGACACGGAGCTTGTGCGGGAGTTTTTCCGCGCATTTTCAACGAATTGCCCGATGAATTTGCATATAAATGTACTCGCGGGTACAAACGCGCACCATATAGCGGAAGCAATGTTTAAGGCCGTGGGCAGGGCGTTATCGGAGGCTATATCCTTTGATCCGCGTGTAAAAGGCAGCTTGAGTACGAAAGGGAGTTTGGCCTGATGATAGGCGTTATAGACTACGGCATGGGCAATCTGCGCAGCGTGCAGAAGGCATTCTTGCATATAGGCCACGAGGCCGAGATCATAGATGAACAAACATTGCGCGATTCGGTTGCGCTTTCAAAATATTCAGGGATCGTATTGCCCGGGGTTGGGGCGTTTCGCGATGCGATCGCAATCATCCTCGAAAAGGGCATGGATGAACCGATCAAACATGAGATAGACAGCGGCAAGCCGTTTTTAGGCATATGCCTCGGGATGCAGCTATTGTTTGACTACAGCCACGAAAACGGCAGGCATAAGGGTCTAGGGGTGTTACCGGGCGAGATCGTGCACCTGAATGTAAACGCAAAGATCCCGCATATGGGCTGGAACGCGATAGAAAAGGCACAAAGACCGGACGTGACGGAAATGGGCGGTGTTACACTCTACGAGAATACCTCCGATGGGGCATATGTATATTACGATCACTCGTATTGCTTGGAGACGGACGCGGATATCGTGTCCGCATACACGCATTACGAACGGCGTTTCCCGGCGTCGGTATGTAAGAAAAATGTGTTCGCAATGCAGTTCCATCCGGAAAAGAGCGGCGCAATAGGGCTTGAAATGCTAAACTGCTTCGGCGCTCTCTGCAAAGGCGCACATGACGGAGGTACAAAATGACAATATATCCAGCGATAGATTTATTGGGCGGCAAATGCGTGAGGCTGCTGCAAGGGCGGTTTGACGATGTGACCGTGTATAACGATGATCCCGTTGAGCAGGCAAAGATATGGGAAGCAAGCGGAGCGAAATGGATACATGTAGTGGATCTGGACGGCGCAAAGCATGCGGGTGGTGATCATGTAAATCATGAGGCCATCAGGCGCATCATGGCATCTGTGAACGTACCCGTGCAGGTCGGCGGCGGCATTCGGAGCATGGATCGCATAGAGCAGCTCATGGGTATCGGCTGTGCGAGGGTGATCATCGGCACGGCGGCGGTCAAGGATAAGCCGTTTCTGAATGAGGCAGCTAAGGCTTATGGTGAGAGATTGGCTGTAGGCATCGACGCAAAGAACGGCAAGGTTGCGCTGTCAGGCTGGAACGAGGACAGCGGCGTCTCGACACTTGAGCTCTGTAATGAGATAGAGGGCATCGGCATCAGGACGGTAATATTCACGGATATATCGCGCGATGGCACGATGAAGGGGCCGTCGATAGCCTCGACGAAGGAATTGGTTGATTGCACGGGTCTCGACATCATTGCTTCGGGCGGTGTGTCGTGTTATGAGGACATAGACGCGCTGAGAGAAATCCATGTCAAGGGTGTAATCGTCGGCAAGGCCTTATATATGGGTGCTGTGGATCTACGGAGGCTCGTATGCTGACTAAACGTATAATCCCATGTCTGGATGTAAAGGCTGGTAGGGTCGTAAAGGGTGTAAACTTCGTTGATCTGATTGACGCGGGTGATCCGGTCGAGATTGCGCGTTACTATAACGACGCGCTCGCGGATGAACTGGTGTTTCTGGATATAACCGCATCGTCGGATGCACGTAATATAATGGAGGACGTGGTCGCACGAACCGCGGACTGTGTGTTTATTCCGCTCACGGTTGGAGGCGGCATACGTACTGTAGAGGATTTTCGCCGGATATTAAAGGCGGGTGCGGATAAGATCTCGGTCAATTCGGCCGCGATAGACAATCCGGACTTGATCACGGACGCGGCACTTAAATTTGGCAGCTCGACGGTTGTCATTGCGATAGACGCGAAGCGCAGGCCGGGCGGCGGATTTGATGTATATAAGCACGGCGGACGCATAAACACGGGCAAGGACGCGCTCGAGTGGGCCGTTGAGGCGCATAAACGCGGCGCGGGCGAAATACTATTGACATCGATGGATGCGGATGGCACGCGCGACGGCTACGATATCGAGCTCACGCGGCTGATCTCAGACAATGTAAAAATACCTGTAATAGCCTCGGGCGGAGCGGGCAATATTGAGCATTTCCGCGACGTACTCACAGAGGGTCACGCGGATGCCGCACTCGCTGCGTCGCTGTTTCATTTCCGTATGCTTGAGATAGCGGATCTGAAACGTGAGCTGGCGGATAAAGGTGTAAATGTCAGGTTAAAGTAACAGGTGAATGTAACGGAAAGGGGCATGGGATGGGTAGAAAGGTATTCGCATTGGTGCTCGCGATAATGCTCGCGTTTCAGAGCACGGCTTACGCGGCGGAGTTTACGGACATCAAGGGACACTACGCAAAAGAGGCGATCCTCAAATGGACCGAAACCGGCGTCATCACGGGCTACAAGGACAACACTTTCAAGCCCGAGAACCCGATCACACGCGCCGAGATGGCAAATGTTATCGTGAAGATGCTCGGACTGAATGATGAAGAGAAGAACACGTATACCGACCTGCCCAAGGGCATGTGGTATACAAGCCCTATGCTAAAGACAATCAAGGCCGGGATATTTTCGGGCTCGGGCGAGAAGATGAGGCCGAACGACAAGCTCACGCGCGCGGAGGCTGTACGCGTGCTCTGCTTGGCCGCCGGTATCACAGAAGAGGCCGCAAAGGCCGCATCGATGCCCAATGCATATCCGAAGGAGGATATACCGTCGTGGGCGTTGCCGATGGTGAACCTGATGTCGTTCATGGGATGTTTTAAGGGTATATTTAAGGATGGATTTAAACCGAACGAGCCGATAACGCGCGGTGAGGGCGTGATGATACTGGAAAATTCCCAAAAGGTCTATGAAAGCCTCGGGGGACAGTTGAAACTAACAGCGAAAAAGAAATAACGGGGGAACCGATGGATAATGCAAATGGATTTACGGGAAAGCTAAGATTTGATGAAAAGGGATTGATCCCTGTGATCGTCCAGGAGGACGGCACGAACAGGGTGTTGATGCTCGCGTATGCGAACATGGAGGCCATAGAAAAGACAATCGAGACGGGCAAGATGCACTACTATAGCCGCTCCAGGCAGAGCCTCTGGCTCAAAGGGGAGACATCCGGTCATTTTCAGCATATGGTATCGATGAGATATGATTGCGATGCGGATACGGTATTAGCGATCGTGAAACAAGACGGTGTAGCATGCCATACGGGCGACATGACCTGTTTTGACGGCTGCGAGGCTGTGGTATCCGTCGATGGCAACGGCTGTGGCGATGAGAGTAGCATGTCGGATATGGATGTGCTGAAGCATCTGTCAGATACGGTATCGGAACGCGCAAAAGATCCCATCGAGGGTTCATATACAAACTACCTGCTCGACAAGGGCATGGATAAGATATTGAAAAAGGTGGGCGAGGAGGCCGCGGAGATCATAATTGCGGCTAAGAATAATTCAAAGGATGAACTGACATACGAGACCGCCGATTTGCTGTTTCATCTGAGTGTGATGCTACACTCGGCTGATCTCGAGTGGAAGGATATATTTGCGGAGCTGATATCACGGCGAGGCAAGAAGTCAAAGGTGAAGTAGTAAAGGAGGGAAGCGCATGGGAACCCTTGTGCTGGTTTTATTGATTTTGGGCGTGACGCTACTGTGTATTGAACTGTTTGCACCGGGCTTTGGTCTGCTGGGCATATCGGGGATTATACTGTTCATCGTCTCGTCCGTGCTCACGGTCATATATATCCCGATGGGACTTATGATCGTGCTCGCCGAGTTGATCGTTTTGGCGATCGCTATGTATGCGATCGTAAGCTATGTCCGTAAGAAACAGCTGTACGGCAAGCTGATCTTGAACGAGACATTAAATACCGATCAGACGGATATCGGCGATCTGAGCTTTTTTATGGGCAAGGAGGGTGTGACAAAGACCACGCTACGTCCGTTTGGTATAGCGGACTTCAACGGCATACACCTCGAGGTCTGTTCGGACGGCCCATATGTGCAACAAAAACGTAAGGTTAAGGTATGCGAAATTGTAAAGAATAAGGTTGTTGTCCGTTTAATAGACGAACAGAACGCATAAGGAGGATTTACATGGGTACAGAAATTTTATTTCCGATATTAATATTTGCACTGATCATCCTCGTCTTGTCGGTGTTTTTGAGCTTTGTACCGATCGGCCTCTGGATATCCGCGATAGCGGCGGGCGTAAACCTGAGCATATTCTCTTTGATCGGTATGCGTCTGCGTAGGGTACGCGCCGAGCGTATCGTAAAGCCTTTGATCAAGGTCACAAAGGCCGGTATCGGCGTATCGATAAACCAACTCGAATCGCATCTGCTCTCGGGCGGACGCGTTGATAACGTCGTTGACGCATTGATCGCAGCACATAGAGCAAACCTTGAGCTGAGCTTTGAGCGCGCCGCAGCGATCGATCTGGCCGGGCGTGACGTGTTCGAAGCCGTGCGCATGAGCGTAACACCAAAGGTTATTGAAACCCCGTGGATATCCGCGGTGGCCATAAACGGTATAGAGGTAAAGGTCGTAGCGCGCGTAACGGTGCGCACAGACTTACAGAGATTGGTCGGTGGCGCGGGTCAGGAGACGATCATCGCGCGTGTAGGCGAGGGTATCGTCACGACGGTTGGTTCGTCCGCGAGCCACAAGGACGTGCTGGAAAACCCGGATCGCATTTCGCAGACCGTGCTCGCAAAGGGCTTGGACTCGGGTACGGCGTTTGAGATACTCTCGATAGACATAGCGGATATCGATATCGGGCGCAACATCGGTGCTAAGCTTCAGATCGAGCAGGCCGAGGCCGACAAGCAGATCGCACAGGCAAAGGCTGAGGAACGCAGAGCGATAGCAATCGCACGCGAACAGGAAATGAAGGCCGAGGTCGAGGCGATGAACGCAAAGGTCAAGGAAGCAGAGAGCCGTATCCCGCTCGCGATAGCAGATGCATTACAGCGCGGCAATCTCGGGGTTATGGATTATTACAACCTCGAGAATAAAAAAGCCGACACGCATATGCGTGAGGGCATCGGCAATATGAACGTGGATATCGGACCGGGTGTTATAGGCAATGCAATTAAATAGTTATAAATAATGATTGAATTGAAAGGGGCTAAAGCTGAACAGATCAATAATGTGTTTGGTAGCCCCTTTTTATATTGCACTAAAAATAAAACGGAGGTGTGTGTATGTCATTCAAGATAGCGTTTATCGGCGCGGGCAGCTTGGGTTTCACGCGCAATCTGCTGACCGATATATTGTCGGTTAAGGAGTTCCAGGATATCGAGGTAGCATTTACGGATATCAATCAGCATAACCTCGATATGGTGACGCAGCTCTGCCAGCGTGATATCGACGAAAACGGGCTCAATATCAAGATACACTCGACGCTCGATCGCAGAGAGGCGTTCAAGGACGCGAAATATGTGATCAACAGCGTACGTATCGGTATGCTCGAAGGCTTTGAGACGGATGTGAACATCCCGCTCAAATACGGCGTCGATCAATGCGTCGGTGATACGCTCTGCGTAGGCGGCATCATGTATGGGCAACGCGTGGTCAATGCGATGCTCGACTTCTGTAAGGATATGCGCGAGGTTGCGAGGCCCGACGTACTGCATTTGAACTATTCGAACCCGAACGCGATGGCGACATGGGCATGTAATACATATGGCGGCATCAACACGATCGGCCTGTGCCACGGCGTACAGGGCGGACACGAGCAGATCGCAAAGGCCCTGGGCTACACAAAGGACGAGGTCGATATCATCTGCGCAGGGATAAACCATCAGACATGGTATATTTCGGTCAAGCACGACGGTGAGGATCTGTTGGACAAGATCTTGCCCGCATTTGAAGCAGACGCCGATCTAAGCCGTACCGAGAAATGCCGTATCGATATGCTCAAGCGCTTCGGATATTACTCGACGGAGTCGAACGGGCATCTGTCCGAATACCTCGCATGGTACAGGAAGCGTCCCGACGAGATCGAGAAATGGATCGATGTAGGCGAGTCGTGGATACATGGTGAAACAGCCGGATACCTGCGTGTATGCACAGAGGGGCGAAACTGGTTCGAGACGGATTTCCCGAACTGGTTAAAGGAGCCCGCACGCAAATACGACGGCAGTCAGCGTGGTCATGAGCACGGTTCATACATAATCGAGGGCTTGGAAACGGGCCGAACCTACAGGGGACATTTCAATGTTATAAATAACGGATGCATTACAAACCTGCCCGACGATGCGGTAGTGGAGGTGCCCGGCTATGTAAACTACAACGGCGTACAGATACCGAAGGTTGGGGATCTGCCGCTCGGATGTGCTGCTGTGTGCAATCAGAGCATAAATGTTCAGCGTATCGCGGTAGAGGCTGCTGTGCGTGGGGATGTGCAGCTACTGAAACAGGCTGTGTTGCTGGATCCTTTGACCGGGGCTGTATGTAACCCGCCCGAGGTTTGGCAGATGGTCGACGAGATGCTCATCGCGCAGGAGCAATGGCTGCCGCAGTATAAGGATGCCATTAAGGCCGCGAAGGAGTATTTCGCAAAGGGTGATGTGTTGCCCACAAAACAAGATTATGTGGGAGCGGCGCGTCTGAAGGTCGCAACGGTAGAGGAAATGGCACAGAACAAGGAACTCTCGCGTAAGCTCGCACAGGCTGCGGAGAAGGAACGCGTGAAGTAGGTTGCGTGTAAGATAATAATTCTATTTAACGAAAGGGGATAATATAGTGAAGATAACATTTATGGGAGCGGGCTCGACGGTATTTGCAAGAAACGTGCTCGGTGACTGCATGTGCACACCGGCACTGCGTGAGGCGGAGATCGCGCTCTATGATATCGACGGTGAAAGGCTCAGCGATAGCGAAATCATCCTGTCCGCTATTAATAAGAACATCAACGAGGGCAGAGCGAAGATAAAGACCTATCTCGGCGTTGAGAACAGGAAGGAAGCACTCAGGGGTGCGCAGTTCGTTGTAGATGCGATACAGGTCGGACTGTATGATCCGTGTACGATCACAGACTTTGAGGTGCCCAAGAAATACGGTCTCAGGCAGACGATCGCGGACACGCTGGGAATTGGCGGCATCATGCGCACACTGCGTACAATACCGGTTCTTAAGGATTTTGCGGATGATATGGCCGAGGTATGCCCGGATGCACTATTTTTGAACTATACAAACCCGATGGCTATGCTCACGGGCTTCATGCTCAGGTACACGCCGATTAAGACGATCGGCCTTTGCCATAGCGTGCAGGTCTGCTCGGAGCATTTGCTGAGACCTCTGGGCATGGAAGATAAGCTCGAGGGACGCAAGGAGCTCATAGCTGGTATCAATCACATGGGCTGGCTGCTCGAGATCATGGATAAGGACGGTAACGACCTCTATCCGGAAATCAAGCGTCGCGCAAAGGAAAAGAATGCAACCGAGAAGCATTGGGACATGGTGCGTTACGACTATATCGACAAGCTCGGCTATTATTGCACGGAGAGCAGCGAGCACAACGCGGAATACAATATGTTCTACATAAAGTCGAAGTATCCGGAGTTGATCGATCGCTTTAATATACCACTCGACGAATACCCACGCCGTTGCGTCAGACAGATCGAGGGCTGGCAGATGGAAAAGCAGGACATCCTCGCAGGCGGCAACATCGGACACGAGCGCAGCCATGAATTTGCAAGCTACATCATGGAGGCAATCGTGACGGGTAACCCGTACAAGATCGGCGGTAATGTAATAAACACCGGCCTGATCGACAACCTGCCTGCAGACGCGTGTGTAGAGGTTCCGTGTCTCGTGGACGGATACGGCATACACCCGACACACGTCGGCAAGCTGCCGCCACAGCTCGCCGCAATGAACATGACCAATATCAATGTGCAGCTTTTGACCATCGAGGCCGCTGTGACACGCAAGAGGGAGCACATCTACCACGCAGCGATGATGGATCCGCATACCGCGAGCGAGCTCTCGATCGACGACATCAGAAGCCTCGTCGACGATCTGATCGAGGCTCACGGGAGCTGGCTACCGGAGTACAGATAGGCCTATACTTGAATTTGAGAGTAAATAAAAGAGCCGTGACGGGATGTGAAAATCCCACACGGCTTGTTTTATATGTAGTTTTGTATTTTATTCAGTTTGAAACAATTTATTAATGTTTAAAACAGGCAGCACAAGCGGAGTACATCCAGGCTGAGAGGTCAATAAAGTCAGTTGACTTCTGATGTATGGGAACATAATTGCTATCGTGTTCTGCTCAATAAGAGATGTTTTAAAATCAATGTCATCGGTCGAAACACAGAAATTGCCGGTGACTTCAACATATATTACATGATGCCCATCTTCAAATTCCGACTTATTTTTTGAAAGATAAACATGAAGTGTGATGTCATAGATATCATCGCCAATATCATTTATGTCTCTTTTCATTCTGATAAATAAATCTTCATGATTAAAAGATTTATCATCATGCAAATCGAAGTATAATTTTTTAAAAATTAACGAACGCATATTAAGTGAACTTGCATAATTGTTTAAGTTACCCATGATATTACCCCCAATTAAGCTGCTTGATTCATATACATAGCAATCTGTTTGTCTAACTCAAATTCATTGACATCGTTGTAAACTAATTCTTTGTTGTAATATTGGCTATTCAGAATTACACTAACTTTTTCAAATGCTTCAGCTTCACTTACCAAACAATTATTAACATAAAAACCAAAGGAATTGTCTGAAACAGTAGAATATTTATTTACTGCTTCCCAAAAACAAGTATCATCTATTTCGTGTTTAAATGAATATGTCATTTGATTTACTCTCCTCATCTTCTATCTCGGCACTTATTATAATATGGTTGTCTATTCCATGTTGTGTAACACAATACTGCGTTTGGTTTTTTATATATCTGTTTTCTCCGAGTGACGGGTTTTGAATAGATATATTATGATCAATATTTCGTGTTTTCATTATTCCCCCCGACACAGGGAATGTATAACTTAATAGATAAATAAAGTCATGGCTTCTTGTTAAATAATCAAAGAATGAACAAAGTAAATGATGATATGAATTGAAAGATATTCCTTTGTTCTCTGATGATAGTTTACCTATGAACATCTTCAACTGTGATATTATCTGATCTAGGATAACAGGGTCGTCCATGTCTATGTAATTTTGTTTGTTTACGCGGATAAAGGTTTTCAATATGGCAGGGTTACGGATATATTGTGTAGTCGCATTCCAACGGGAAGCATGACCGTAATATTTAAAGAAATATACACCTTGTCCGAGCCAGTGATCCATTCGAATCCTTGGCTTAAAACCGTGGTTGATAATATTATCTGCAACAGATTGATCTGTTGCATGAAATACTTGGATGCAGATTTGACCTTCGCTGTCCAAATGTTCTCAACCCTTACACATAGAGTTTATTGTTTGTCGTGATTATATATTACACCATTTATACTGTCAATTTCTGAATAATAATGATAAGATAAAGGCATTATACCGGTTGATTTTGACATCAAATTACAATATGGTTATATGGGGAGCGTCATTGCAAGAAATGTGGGCGAAATGTGAGCTTGAGAATGTGTTGCCGTCAGTAGAGGATATAGAAACCGTATAAAAGCAGAATATAGGTTTGAGGAGGAATATTAAATGGCAGAGCTGTGGGATATTTTAGATGAAAACGGTCATACGACCGGGCGTTTCCACGAACGTGGTAAACCTATGCAAAAAGGCGAGTGTCACTTGTTTGTGCAGATATGGATTATGAACAGTAAGGGCGAATTCCTTATTTCAAGACGAGCACCGAGTAAAATTGATTTGGGCGGCCTGTGGGAAACAACGGGCGGCTGTGCAATCGCCGGTGACGATAGCCTAAAAACCGCTCTAAAAGAAACAAGAGAAGAACTCGGCATAACTCTTGACCCAAAAAGCGGACAGCTGTTTAAGCAGTTTTGCAGACCTCACAAGAATGATGACGGCAATTGTTTTGTTAATGTATGGTTGTTTCGACAAGAAGTGGATATTGCCTTCGTAACGCTTCAACCTGAAGAAACGTGTGATTCGATGTGGGCGAGCAAGGCACAGATAAAACAGATGATAAATGAGGGGAGCTTTGTCCCTCTGTATGAAGTTCCGTATATTGACGAACTATTTTATTTCTGCGACAAACCGTTTTGGGAAATTGGATATAGAGACAAAAACGCTTCTACCTTTGCCAAAGGCCCTACAAATGACGTTGCGGAGTTTTACAAGAAACTAAAGCCCGGTTCGTGGGTTCTTGATGTCGGGTGTGGCGAGGGTAGAAACGCTGTTTTTCTGACAGAGCAAGGTCACAAAGTAGATGCTTTTGATGTATCCGACTCTGGAATTGAAAAAGCAAAATCTATTGCTGAATACAAAGGTCTTGATATCAATTTTTTTGTTTGTGATTTAGCCTCGTTTATTTTTGAAAAAGACTACGATGTAATTCTATCCCACGGAGTTTTGCATCTGCCAGAAAAAGTAGAGCGAGATAAATTTATCGTCGATGCGAAGACGCATACCGCAGTAGGAGGGTATAATCTTATCGGAGTTTTTACAAACCGCTTGCCTGCAACACCGGACAATGCGCCATTCACCAAAAGCCTGTTTGAGGTCGGCGAGCTTCCCTCTAAATATGCCGGATGGAAAATATTATCTCATGAGGAATCCACTTTCCGCGATTCACACCCCGGCGGTGTATCCCATGAACACGCTTACGAACGCATTATTGCGCTGAAAGTTTGAAGATAAGCAGCGTTGGTTCTATAAAAAACAAAAACGCCGGTCCGTCAATTTACGGCACGGCGCTTTTAGTTTCGCGCAAGTTGGTTTAGTAGTTTTTTGCTGCGATAGCGAAGTAGGCCTTCGGGTGGTCACAGACGGGGCATTTTTCGGGCGCATTTTCTCCGGTGTGTATATGACCGCAGTTTTCGCATCTCCACTCTACCTTTTCGGCCTTTGTAAACACCTTGCCGTCCTCTATATTTTTAAGCAGGTTGAGATAGCGTTCTTCGTGCTCTTTCTCAATCTTGCCAACGGCTTCAAATAAATAGGCTATTTTATCAAATCCTTCAGCCTTGGCCTCTTTTGCCATGGATTCATACATATCTGTCCACTCCGCATGTTCGCCGGCAGCGGCATCCTTGAGGTTTTCAATAGTTTCGGGAACGGTGCCGTCATGGAGCAGCTTGAACCAAATCTTGGCATGTTCCTTTTCGTTATTCGCTGTTTCCTCAAAGAGTTTGGCAATCTGCTCATAGCCCTCTTTTTTGGCCTTTCCGGCATAGTATGTATACTTGTTTCTCGCTTGGCTTTCTCCGGCAAATGCGGCCATTAAATTGGCCTCTGTTTTGGTACCCTTTAAATTCTGCATTGTAAATTCCTCCTTTAAAGATCGAGTGTCAAATCATATATATAAATACTAATAACTGTTACTAATAAATATAATAACAACTATCTGTATACTTGTCAATACATCTTGACAAAGGAGTATGTTAAATGTATTAATAAATTAGTAATCAGTATTAAAAAATGAAGCAAATAGAGAGGTTCAATATGATAAAGAATCAATGGTATGCAATCATGCCATCAAAAGAAATCCGCCAGGACAAGCTCGTCGCAGTAAAACGCTTAGGGTTGGATTTATGCCTGTTTCGTACGGACGGCGGACAGATTGGCTGTGTCGTTGACAAATGTACGCACCGGGGAGCGGCGCTGAGTAAAGGGAAACACAAAGGTGATTGTATAGCATGTCCATTTCATGGTATTGAGTTTGATAAAGACGGTAAATGTACATTGATCCCTGCAAACGGGCGTGCCTCAAAGATAGAAAGCCGGTTTAACGTTACGAGTTATTTGGTACGAGAGGCACATGACATGGTTTATTTATGGTATGGTGAAAAGGAGCATGCAACAGAGGTGCTTCCATTTTTCGATGAGTTTATTGATGAAAGCTATAGTTATAGCGAAATGAGTGATTTATGGCGGGCCCATTATTCACGATGCATAGAAAACCAACTCGATGTGGTTCATGTGCCGTTTGTGCACTATAACACCATCGGCAGGGGGAATAAGACCATTGTAAACGGCCCCGCTTTGGAACTTATAGACGGTGCGATTACATTAACCGCCAATAACAGTGTTGACAACGGACAGTTGCCCAAATCGGCCGCTGAGTGCAAAATCAACCCCAAAATGAATTTAAGATTTAAGTTCCCTAATGTTTGGCAAAACCATATCACCGAAAATATTAAGGTAATAATATTCTTTGCGCCTGTAGATGATGAAAACACTATATTCTATATACGCTTCTACACCAATATGTTTAAGCTGCGGGCAATGAATTGGCTTATGGCGCAGGTCGGAAAGGTCATGAATAGGGTCATCGAACGTCAGGATAAGCAGTATGTGGAGACACAGATACCAAAGGCCTCTGCGCTTTCCTGCGGCGAAAACCTGTTAAAAGGGGACAGTCCAATAATTATGTACCGCAAAATGCGGAATGAACTTCAAAAGCAATAATCTATGCCCGATACGGAAGTAAAACAAAGGGGGGATGCGCAGTGAAAAACATCAACATGGAATTAAACCATCGGTTAAAGGATATAAACCCGATCCGGCTCATAACGGCGGCGCTACTAAGCGCCGCCGTTGTCACAGTGCTCATGTATAGCGGGCTGTTAAAGAGCGCTAATATGTATCTGTCGGATCTGATGTACCAGCGTGAGGCTGTGCTTGAGGGTAATATATTCGTGATCGGCATCGATGAACGCGCACTTGAAAACATCGGCCCGTTCCATACATGGAAACGATCGGTTATGGCCGATGTGATCGATGCGTTAAATGTAAGCCAGGATTGCAAGCCCGCCGTAATAGGCGTGGATATAATGTATTTCGGGCAAAGCGACGAGGAGAGTGACGCTCGCCTCGCGGAAGCAGCCGCGCGGTATGGCAATGTCGTTTCTGCGTCGCGCGTGGGGTTTGAGAGCATGCTTGTCGAGCAAAACGGCGAGCTTGTATGGGACAAAAACGCCGTGAGCCTATACGAATTACCGTATGACATGCTGCGGGATGTCACGGAGTTCGGGCATATCAATACGATGACGGACAGCGACGGGGTTATACATCATGCTATCCAGTACATAGATCTGCCGGAGGCGATCCAAAAGGCCACCGGTATTAAACGATCCGAGAGCTTTGCATACCGGATATATCAGCAATACGCCCGGATAAACGGCCTCGAGGAAAACCCGAACATGCCGCTCGGCGCGTTCAATGAGTGGTATATCCCATATTCGGCAAAGCCGGGCGGGTACAGCGACAACTTCTCGGTCTGGGATATACTGAGCGGCGAATTACCGCCCGAGATATTTGCGGACAGCATCGTGTTGATCGGACCTTACGCGAACGGATTGCTGGACAACTACGTCTCGCCCATAGACAGGGCGGGCTTGACCTACGGCGTTGAGATACATGCAAACGTCATCAACGCGATGTTAAACGGAGTATACAGACAGAGCGTCCCAGATATGGTTTCTGCGCCTATCCTGTTTGTGCTGCTGTTGGGGTTGTTTATGGCGTTCTATTTCCTGAGCCCTGTGTTGGCGGCAGTTATTATGTTAGCGGTTTCGGGGTTGTATGTATTACTCGCATGGCAGATGGTGTTTCCGGTTATCCCGAACTGGTTTATATACAATGTAAACGGCGCAAGTGTTCGGTTTATGCTGCCGCCGTTATATTTCCCGCTCGCAATCGTTTTACTGTATATCGGTATACTCGTGGTAAATTTCATCAACACTCAGAAACAAAAAAAGCAAGTCACCGAGACGTTTAAGAAATACGTCGACCCTGCGATCATCGAGGATATATTTGAAAAGGGTTTGGATGATCTGCAGCTCGGGGGCAGGCTCGCGGATATCTGTGTAATGTTTGTGGATATCCGAGGATTTACGCCTATGTCCGAGGTTATGAAGCCGCAGGAGGTCGTTGCGATGCTCGGTGAATACCTCGAGCTTACGAGCAGTGCGATATTTAAGCACAAGGGCACGCTCGACAAATTTATCGGTGATGCGACGATGGCATTCTTTAACGCACCGCTGCCGCTCGACGATTATGTATACAAGGCTGTGCTTACGGCGTGGGACATCGTGCAGAGCGGGCTCGCGATGGAAAAGAAGCTGCAGGAGCGATACGGGCGCACGGTCAGTTTCGGTATAGGGCTGCATTGCGGCGAGGCCGTCGTCGGGAACATCGGTACGCAAAAGCGCGTAGACTATACGGCGATCGGTAATACTGTAAACACATCCGCACGCCTTGAAAGCAACGCGCGTCCCGCGCAGGTGCTCATGAGCGAGGCTGTATACAAAGCGGTCTCGGACAGGATCACCGCTCGCTGTGTAGGTAATATCCCGCTGAAGGGTAAAAGCGAGGAGCTCACGGTCTACGCGCTCGAGCATATCAACGAATATACAGATCAACAACCTCTGGCCTCGGCATTATTAAAGCCCGGCAAATAAATTTTTGAGATTGTAAGATTCTGCATACGATTTGTAAGAATCGGTCATTTACACCTGCACTAATAGGTGTTATATTGCCCCTGTCCCAAATTGTCACAAATAAACATGTGGCAATATGGCAGGGGCAATTTTTATGAGGAGATGAATGCATGGGGGCGCGACCTGTTAAGGTACTCTCATCGATCATCGCGTTATTGCTCGTATTTGGCCTATTACCGGTCAGATATGTGTATGCCGCGCATTGGTCGGATGATTATTATGGCCTGCTTGACGCGAGGTCGGTATTCAATGCGGATATCGGTGCAGTCAGTGAGAGCAGACGTGAGGACAGTATCACACGTGAGGAATTTTATGCGTTGATCGTCTGCGGTCTATACGGACAGCAGCAGCGTGTAGGCGAAATGCCGGGCTTTGTGGATTTCGCTCAGATAAAACCGGAGCTTTCCGGCTATATTTCAAAGGCGAAGGACAGCGCAAGCGGTTTTGGTTTAACAAAGGACGGGCAGCAATACATAGCACCCAAGGCGTTGATCACACGTCAGGATGCGGCTACGGTTATGGGGCGGCTCGGCGGGCTGTCGGACGGCGGAATACCGTCGTTTCCGGATACCGCGTCGATAGCGGCGTATGCGCAGTCCTATGTTTCGGCGATACAAAACGCTCGCATTATGCAGGGCGACAAAAATGGTAACTTCAATCCACAAAAGAACCTCAAATGGGGCGAAGCGATACAGATGGCTGCGCTGCTGGTCAAATATAGTGAGGCTCAGGTACCCGTCAGAGTAATTAATATAAACGATTCGATGGATGTAATAGGCAGCATGCAGAAGGGTTATATAAACGGCGTGTTTAAAGATGCGGCGTTTAATAGGCCGAGCGGGCTGCTTGTTAGAGACGGCGTTATATACATAGCCGACACGGACAACAGCCTGGTAAGGCAGATAAGCGGCGACAAGGTATCTACATATGCTGGCATGTTTTTCGGATATGACGAAATGCATCGCGCGGTAACGGGCTACAAGGACGGCTTGATACAAAACGCCATCTTTAAAAATCCGACCGGGGTACTCGCTATCGGGGACGCGATCTATGTGCTCGATACGGGCAATAACGTCATCAGAAAGATATCGGGCGGCACTGTATCGACCTATGCGGGGGCTGTATCGGCAGGCTTTGCGGACGGTGCGTTATTGTACGCGCGTTTCAAACAGCCCGGCGGGTTCTGTGCGGACGAGGCCGGTAATATCTATGTGGCCGACACAGACAACAACTTAATCAGAAAGATTTCAACGGACGGCATGGTATCGACTGTAGCGGGAAAGGTTGGCGTAGCCGGAACGCAAAACGGCAAAACATCGGTGGCGTTGTTTGACAGGCCGACCGGTATCGCGTATGCAAACGGTGTTTTATATATTGCGGACGCAGCTAACAACCGGATACGCATGATCAAGGACGGCGTGGTTAGCACCTATGCGGGATCCGTGTCCATGGTCAGAGACGACATGAGCGGCTTTGTCGGCGCGCTCAAGGACGGAGAGGTCTTAGAAGCGCATTTCTATTATCCGTCGAGTTTATGTGTGGCGCCGGACGGCGGTGTATATGTAGCCGATACTGGTAATGGGGCGGTCCGTCTGATCAAGGACGGCAAGGTCACCACGATCGCCTCGGAACAGGACAACGACTACATCGCAAGACCGACAGGCGTTGCGTATGCGGACGGTGTATTGTATGTTGCTGACAGCTTCAGAAACGCAATCGTTAGGATTGAGGTGAGCGGCAGATGAAGAAAAAGACCCTATTGTTCTATATCATCACGGCGGCATTGATGCTGATGCTGAGTGTAACCGCATTATCGGCGGACAACACGCAGGCCGTTACGATCAGGCTCACAAAGACCGAGGGCGACGGCGTGAGTGTTACATCTAACAGCGGCAAAACTGTAAAGACCTCCGACAGGATGCGTCTGTTTTCGGGCTACAGCGTGGGCACGGACGAGGACAGCTACGCATATATGTCCTTTGACGACGCAAAGGCCGGTAAGCTCGACCGCGTTTCAAAGGCGGGCATAAAAAAAGCCGGCAACAAGAATGAACTATATCTTGAGACCGGATCGTTCTACTTTGATGTGAAGGAAAAGCTCAAGGACGACGAGGAGTTTAATGTCAAGGTATCGAACCTTACGATGGGCATAAGGGGTACTATCGGCGTGGTTAAAACGCGTTTTGTGCTCAATAAAAATAATAAAAATGACATCGGCAGCCGCACGACGATACAGATATTCGAGGGTAGTGTGGTCGTAAAGTATTTCAACTCGAAGTCGTCAAAGATCGAGACCGCGACGATCTCCGCGGGTTATCAGATGATAGCGGAGATATTAAATGACGGCACGATCTACAATGTCACGGTGCAGCCGATCAAGGTCGATCAGATACAATACATAGCGGCCAAGGAGATCATATCCGATCCCGTGACGATCGAGAGGGTGGAGACCGCATGTGGTTTCTCCGAGATGGATATCCAAAGTGCAATGCCTGAGATCAAGAAGCTCGACGACGAACAGGTCGTAGGCGATAGGGCGACGCGGATCGACGCCGAGGTCGTAATGGATGCCCAGATCAATCCGCCTACACCTACTCCGATGCCGACAGCGTCATCCACACCGTCGGGATCATCAACGCCTAATGATTCATATTATTACGGGTATGCTACGGCTACGCCTCAGCCAACAGGACCCTTACCGGTTGGTGTAGCACCCACTACCGAGTACAACAGGGACGTACGCTTCGCTCCGGGCTATCCTATATTGCGCTATGTCACAGATATCTACGGTGATGTGGTGCCCGAATATGTGATAAAGATGGTCGGCGCGAGCCCCGCAGTACCGATGAGTATTTTCATGAACTACTACGGTTATTCGAGGAACTACGATGACACGGCATCGCTGTCGGTTGTACATGGGCATGACGGCATGATACAGCCATCAAATGCGTACTACTACACGCCGTGGCAAACCAAGGATATCCAGATAGCCGATGAAAACGAGCATGTGGTGCAGCTCTATCATCAGGGCACCTCCGAGTCAACGATGTATTTTGTGGTCAGGGATACGGTTGTAGGGGATTCTGCTGTACCAATGCGGTTGGTTCAGATAGCACCCCCCACATCACTTGATCCGAACCCCGTACCTACCCCAGTACCAACACCGGGGCCGAGCTATATCAGTCAGTTGTACGAGGGTTATATTAACAGGGCCGGTGATACGATATTAATGTATTACTATGATGATCTGGATACAACCAGTGTACCCGCAGCGAGCAGTTATAGCATAACAGCCGCAGGCATAAGTTATCCGGTGTCCAGTGTGGATGTTGTTAATATAACGGATACAATGAGTTACAGAGGGCTCGTAAAACTGCATCTGTCAAGCCCGATACCTCCGGTTGATAGGAATAATATCTACGCGAGCTACTCCGGTACGCAACTGCGCAATCTTGCCGGTACTCGCATAGCCCGCACATTTACAAACAGGCGTGTATACAAGGCCGAGATAAATTATACGGCAGATGCAATGGGTGGTAGCTTTGCGCATTCGTCGAGCGATGGACGTTATATTTATGTCGGACATTACGGTGTGCAGTTCGAGGATTCGAATTTTGTAGCACCTCAGCTCTATGATCCATTTAACAACCTAATACCACCCGGGGAATACACGATTCAACAGATGAACATGTACTCGGGCCGCACATCATACCTGATAGAATTTAACACATGGTCCACCTTTAACTCGGGGGGGCAGACATTTTCGCTAAGGTTGGTGCCGAACACTATACCACCCGGCACACTCGATATGGCTCAAGAAGCGGTAGGTTCATATCTGCCGATGGGACTCACGATACCCATCAGCCCCTCGCCTGAAAACGGACAGCCGGTGTCTGTTGAATATGTTTCGGGAATGAGGGCGCTGAAGGTTTCCTTCGCAGCTAATAACGGATTGGACTTCGACGACATGTATGGCAATATCGCCTGCCCGTTCTATATCCAGAGCGGCGGAGCAACCTACAACCTCAGGGGTAATTTGGTGCCGAATACTTCAGAAAATGCGATCTATTTCTATTCGGACAACATACCGTTTGATCCGGCGGCATTTAACTGGAACGGCGCAACGCTCAGCATGGCATATGATACGCATTCGCATCAACTGAGCGAATTGGCTCCATATACCGGACGGTTGCGTTTCCTATCCGGTAAGACTTACACAGGCTTCGCACCGATGCCCATTGCCATCAACTAAATCACTCCGCTTCACGCAGCCTCTCGGACAACGGGAGGCTGTTTATATTTTTATAGGCCGCACGCGGCGCGATGATACAGATCGCAAACACAATCAAACAGATTATAAATACGGGCATCGTCGGATAGGTAAATATCGCATAGGTCGCCTCCTGCTTAAACAACGAGAACAGGCCATAGGCGATTAAATTGCCGAGGGTTCCGGTGAGTAATAGCGTGATGATGGCGTACCATAGGCCCTCCCAAACGAGCATGTCGCGCATCTGTAGTTTGCTCATCCCGACACCCTCCAGCACGGAGAGCTCGCGTTTGCGGGTCATGATGCCCACGGACATGATGTTTACGAAGTTCATGATGCCGATGAACCCAAGTATAAACGCTATGCCGCCTCCCAAGGCAAACATTATAATCTTTACTTGCTTTAGCTCCTCACGGTATTCGATACGCGAGCTGCGTCCGAACTCGTAATCGCCGTCCGTCAGCAGCTTCAAAGCTTCGAGCACCTGTTTGTCAAATCCGCTCTCGACATTGACGCTCACATTTGTGATGATCGGCTCGTCGTTGATTAGACGCTCCAAAAGGTTCGATGAGCAGATGATGCTCGGTGCAAGGGTTCGCGTACTGTTTCTGAAATACAGCGGTGCGAAACCGCCCACAGGTATCGTGGTCCGTTCCGTTGTGTCGGATGCTCTAAGCTCGACTTGGTTGAGATCACCGTACAGCTCGGGTGTATTTGCGGCGATCAGCACGTATTCGCCGCGCACAAATGCCTCTATGTCATATGCTGTGTTTTCTGTTTCATTCAATTCTTGCAACGCGGAGGGCTCGATCCCTATAACCACGGTTGCAAAGTTCTTCTTCAGTTTCTCCAATTCCTCCGCGTTCACCGTGTTGTTCTCGAGATGTTCGTTTGTATGCTTATCGAAGTGATCCGTGTATGTCAGATATAAAATCGCCTTAGTAACGGTTTCCGTATCCTTGATGCCCGGTATAGCCTTTATTTTATTGAGAATGTCGGGGGTGAACTTATGTTTGCTGTCCGCTGTAACGAACACAGATGTATTATTTATTAATTCGAAGTCGCTTTGCATATATGAATTTACAAAGTTGTCCGTGTTCATGCCCAAGACGATCGTAGATACGGTGATGAACGTGGTGATGCTGATAAACAAACCCACGAGCACCAAATACGCGCGCTTGCGGTCACGGAAGATATTCCTAAGCGCCATACGTTGAGGCTTGGCATAGGCGCGCCCATGTAGGCGGGGCTTTTTTATCTCGATGCCCGTAAAACGTAACGCCTCTATAGGAGAAACAGACGCAGCCTTTCGGGCGGGTTTAGCCGCACCGATAAACGCGGTCACGAGTGAAAGCAATACGGCACAGGCGTATATCAGCGGTGAAAAGGATATCCTTGGGCTGACATCGATATTGATAGTCCCGACGATCGCGGGTACGATGATCAAGGAGATCGGGACAGCCAATAATACCCCGATCGGTAAGCCTATAAGGCAGAGCCTTACGATCTGACCGAGCACAACAAGTCTTAGCTGCTTTGGGGTTGTGCCGATGGTCTTAAGCATGCCGTAGAAGCGGATGTCACGGGACACGGAGGTATACATCACGTTATAGATCAGCAGATATCCCGTAAGCATCAGCAACAGTGCTACCATTGAAACGCCTACGATCATCGCAATACGATCCGAGACGTTTAAGTTATACATAGGCACAGGGCGGACATCCTGTTTGTCCGTGATGCCCAGGTCTGTTTCAAGCTGCGAGCAGTAGGTCAAAACCTTCGAGGCGTCCTTGAACTGCACCGTTGCGGAGCCGTCCGTCTCCGGGGTTTTGTTATACTTATCCGAAAAAGCTTTAGAGACGAGTAAGGAATCGTTGTTGCCGGAGCGAATATGCATGTAGCTCGTGAAATATCCGGTCAGTATAAAGGTATCCGAATATGGCGTGATTTGATTGTCTTGATTGATAGAATAGGACAGTGGTATCTCCATGCCCAATATGGGCATACCAAGAGAAGGCTCGGTGATGCCCATGCGCTCGAGTACCCAGCGCGGCATCATGATCTCATTCTCTGCCTGTGGGTAGCTCCCGACCACATCTTCATACGCGGGCTTTCGCATATGCAGCCACTCCGTTTCATCGAAGTAGAACAATGCGAGGCGTATGTCGTTAAGCTCAATATGGGTGTCGACACTGGCGACGAAATTACCCGTGCCTATAGATGTTATATAGTCGAGTGTGTTTAGTGTTTCGAGCTGAGCGGGCGTGGGTTTGGTGATCGCGGCATGTGCTACGGTACCCATCAGGCTGATCTGCTGCTGCTTAAATGTCGAAAATAAGCTTAGAGCAATAGAAAAAACCGTCGCGATCATAAAGGTCGTGAGTGCGATCGCGGTAATGATAAAGAAATTGCGCCTGCGATCCGATCGCAGACAGCGGTGTGTGATATCGCGGATTATTCGGTTGTTGTTGTTTTTCATCGGGGGTACGCCTCCCCAACTATCTTGCCATCCTCGATATGGATAACACGATCCGCGAGCTGTGCTATGCGCTCGTTGTGGGTGATCATCATCATGGTCTGGTGAAACAGGCTCGAGGTCATCTTCAAAACCCCTAACACATCTGAGCTCGTCTTGCTGTCCAAGTTGCCCGTCGGTTCGTCCGCGAGTACGATGGATGGCTTTGTGGCCAATGCGCGCGCGATCGCGACGCGCTGCTGCTGACCGCCCGACAGGGTGTTCGGCAGGCTGTTGCGTTTCTCCGTGAGCCCTAATGTGGCAATGATATGGTCCACAAATGCTTTATCGATCGTGTTGCCGTCCAGCTCGATCGGCAGCACGATGTTCTCGTAAACGCTCAATATCGGCACTAGGTTGTAATTTTGGAACACGAAGCCCACATTGCGCCGACGAAAGATCGTGAGCTGTTCGTCGGTCATCGTTGATAGCTTGTGCCCGCCCACGATAACCTCTCCCGAACTGGGCTTGTCGAGGCCGCCGAGCATGTTTAATAGCGTGCTCTTACCCGAGCCCGACATACCCACGACCGCAACGAATTCCCCGTCCTGTACCTCTATATCCACACCGTCCAGTGCGCGTACGATGTTTGGCTCCTTACCGTAATGCTTCTTTAATGCCTGAGTAATTAATATTGCCATGATTATTCCCCTTTCCGTTATGCGTTGATTGTAAGGTATGATTCTTACATACGTCTTACAAAAAGCCCGCTCAGTTCTTACAGTTTTGTAAGAAGAGCGAAAAGGAGGTATGACCGGGCTTTGAATCCGCGAGGATGTAGCCGCCTTGTTTTTCCATTATCAGTGCGGCGAGGTACAATCCAAGACCTGCGCCCTCGCTGTCTTTTACATTACTGCCCCGGTAAAACCGCGAAAAAACCGCGTGTATCTCACCCGGCGGGATCCCGATCCCGTTGTCTGTGATCACGATCCGTGAAAACAACGATAGACGCTCGGCGATAATAGATATCTCGCTGTCCGGCGCGGAATATTTGATCGCGTTCTCGAGGATGTTGGCAAAGACCTCGGCGGTCCATTTCCGATCATGAAAGAGTTCCATGTCTGCAAACTCTGCTACGGAAATCCGGATGTTCTTTTGTACTGCGGCGGCGATCACAGATTCGACGGCTACACAAAGGGTCTGACGTATACCGCGCAAAGACGGTATAAGCTCGATCGCACCAGCCTCGAGGCGGGACATCTTGATCAAACAGCTCATCATCCATGTAAGCCTGTCCGACAGTGTCTTGACGCGCCCGGTGAATTCCTTGCGCTCGTCCTCGGATATGTCGGTGGACATAAGCAGCTCTGTATACATCGATATGCCCGAGAGAGGTGTCTTCATCTGGTGCGACAGGTCTGAGATATAGCCTTGTATCGTGGCTTTTTCACGGGACGCGAGCGTAGCGTCCGAGATATACATGTCCATGATGCGCTGGGCCTTGTGGTTGAGCTTTGATATACGGTCGTCCCTGACCTTTAACGCGGGCTTGATTTGCTGCTTGGCGAGCACCGCGTCGAGCGTCGCGTCGATAGCGTCAAAGGTTTTCTTTACATAACGACGGCTCCAAAGCACACAAAAAGCCGCGGCCAATAAACCGATGACCGCGGCGATAATAATATAGATATACTCCGACATTTCCTCACTCCTTCACCCAAATGTAGCCCATACCGTGAACAGTCTTTATCGTCATGGGCTTTTTGGGATCCGCTTCTATCTTTGCGCGTAGTCTGCTGATGTTTACGGATAGCGTGTTCTCGTCGACAAAGTTGCCGCCGGTATCCCAGAGCGCGCCGAGTATCTGTTCCTTTGTCAAGATCTGCCCCGCATGCTGCATTAAAAAAGAGAGCAAACGAAACTCGGTTGCGCTAATAGGCATCTCTATGCCGTCGACGAACAGCTTGCACAACGCCAAGTCTAAGCGAAACCTGCCGGATTGCAAGCTCGTTTGTCTGCCGGCTGATCCGTCCTTCGAGCGTTCATTTGCCGCGCGGCGTAGCAACGCATCAACACGCGCCTTTAAAACGGATAACGAGAACGGCTTTGTGACATAGTCGTCCGCACCTGATTGAAGCCCTCGCACCTCGTCAGTCTCTAAATCGCAGGCCGTGAGCATGATGATAGCGACATTTGAGCGCAATGAATGGCTACGGATCCGCGCGCAGAGATCTATACCGTTCCCGTCCGGCAGACCGAGGTCGAGGATCACGAGGTCGATCTCGTTTGGCCGGGCATCATACACCGCCCGTGCATCTGCGATCGTGTTCGTACATATGACCTTGTAGCCATCACTCTCGAACGCAAACGCGATACCACGGCATAGGTTCTCGTCATCCTCGACTATCAATATCGTATCCATAAAAGCCTAAACGTTTAGCTCCTTTATAACATCAGCGCCGATCAGCTTGAGCCCGATCTCCTCGATGCGCTTGACCGCGTTTTCCTGATCGGTCAGGGAGAGTATGACCATCGCGTCATGATCCTCCGAGCGACTCGTAAACGCATACATGTACTCGATCGAGACATCGGCTTTCTCCAGTGCTACGAGTACATTGTGCAAGCTGCCGACCTTGTGCTCGAGCGATACGGCTACTACGTCCGTGGTCTTTACCGTGCAACCCTTTTCCTTCAGTATCGCCTTTGCATGCTCGACATTCGCGACGATCAGCCTCAGGATGCCGAAGTCCGTCGTGTCGGCTATGCTCAGCGCGTGGATGTTGATACCGGCCTCGGATATAAAGCCGATGACCTCGGCCAATCTTCCGGGCTTATTCTCTATAAACACCGACAATTGCTTTAAAAACATAGCATTCCCTCCGATCAATAAAATTATATCTTACGCTTATCGATAACCCTCTTTGCTTTGCCTTCGCTGCGCTGTATCGTCTTCGGTTCGACGAGGCGCACCGCGCAGACGACCCCGAGCAGGCTCTCTATCTGGCTCCTGATACGCTTTTCGGCGACCTCAAGGCCCTTTACATTATCCGTGAGCAAGTCCTCGGAGACCTCGATCTCGACGGTCATGGTATCTAAATTGTTCACGCGATCCACGATGATCTGATAATGCCCGGAGGTTCCGCCCGTGCTTAACAGCACGCTCTCGATCTGCGACGGGAATACGTTTACACCACGGATGATCAGCATATCGTCGCTGCGTCCGGTCGGCTTGCCCATGCGCACATGGTAACGTCCGCATTCGCATTTCTCCCTGTTCAAAACGCAGAGGTCGCGTGTGCGGTAACGGATCAGCGGGAAGCCCTCCTTGTTGATCGTAGTGAATACAATCTCGCCGAGCGAACCGTCCGGCAATACCTCGCCGGTCTCGGGATCGATGATCTCGGCTATGTAACAGTCCTCCCAGATATGCAAACCGTTTTGATACGAGCAGTCCTGCGAAACCGACGGCCCCATGATCTCGCTGAGGCCATAGATGTCATATGCCTTAATATTAAGGCCTGCTTCGATCTTCTTGCGCATGTCCTCACTCCAAGGCTCCGCACCTAATATACCGGCCTTTAATTTGAGCTCGGATTTGTCTATGCCCAACTCGGCAAGGGATTCGGCCATATACAGAGCATAGGATGGGGTGCTGCAGAGTATCGTTGTGCCGAAGTCCTTGATCAAGGTGATCTGACGCTGCGTATTACCCGTTGAGGCCGGTATTGTAACAGCGCCGAGCTTTTCCGCGCCGTAGTGTGCGCCGAGGCCGCCCGTGAACAAACCGTAGCCGTAGCTGACCTGAATGCGTGAGTGCTTGTCGCCGCCCGCCATCACAAAGCAACGCGCCATACACTCGGACCAGACATCGAGGTCGCGATGGGTATATCCGACGACGGTCTGCTTGCCCGTGGTGCCCGAGGAGGCATGCACACGCACGATGTCCTCCATCGGCGACGCAAACATCCCGAACGGATATGTATCACGCAGATCGGATTTGGTCGTAAACGGTAGGTGTTTAAGGTCTGCAAGGCTTCTAATGTCACCGGGTAAGATGCCCTTTTCCTGCATCTTGGCGCGGTAATGCGGCACATTTGTATACACACGCGAGACCAAATCCTTTAAACGTCTCGTCTGCAAATCGTCAAGCTCTTCCCTCGTGAGGGTTTCAATCGTCTTATTCCAGTAGTGCTCCATAAAAACCTCCCTGTCCGTTATTCTCCGCGCCCGAGTCGGAATGCCCTAATGTTACTGTCGTAGAACTGCGGCTTGGAATTGGCCTTTATTGCATCTTCCCAAACCTGTATATCGATGTCCGTCTTTGCGGACAGCCGCCCGATCAGTACGATGTTCACGGCTCGCTCGTTCTCGGACTGCTTGGCCAATAGTACCGCGTCCATCATCTCGGCCTTGGCGTTTTTAGCTGCGCATGCGGTGTTGATACGTTCCGATATATCCTCCGGATATGTAGCCTGACCCGTGATGACGGGCATCGGATCGATCTGCTGCGTGTTCACGATAACCTCGCCGCCGTCCTTTAGATACGGTAGGCTGCGCAATGCCTCGAGCGCCTCAAACGCGAGGATATAATCGGCCTGTCCGTGCTCGATGATCGGTGACTGCACGGGTTCCTTTGAGTAGCGTACATATGTAACGACACTGCCGCCGCGCTGGGACATGCCGTGCACCTCCGATACCTTTACGTCCATGCCGGAGGCTATCGCTGCACTGCCGATCACGCGGCTCGCGAGCAAGGTTCCCTGTCCGCCGACACCCACTATGAGTATATTCATTCCATACACCTCAATTCTCGACGCATTTGACCGCGTCAAACTTGCATACGCGCTGGCAATAGCCGCAACCCGTACATAGATCCGATTCTATATATACACGCTTGTTCTTCCTGACCAAGGACGGGCAGCCGATGTTCATGCAAAAGCCGCACTCCTTGCAGCGTTCCTTGTCGACCTCGAACCTGCGCTTGTAATCCACACCCTTAAGAAGCTTACACGGGCGACGCGCGATGATCACGGACGGCTCCTCGGCCTCAAGTTCGGTTTTGATGATACCCTCGAGAGCCTTTACATCAAACGGATCGGCTATAACCACACGGTCTATGCCTATGGCCTCACAGAGCTTTTGCAAGTCTACCTGCTTTGTGGCCTCGCCGCGTATGGTGCGACCGGTGGAGGGGTTTTCTTGATGCCCGGTCATACCCGTTATCGAGTTGTCTAAGATGATGACGGTCGATGTACCCTTGTTATAAACCACATCGATAAGCCCCGTGATGCCGCTATGTAAAAAGGTCGAGTCACCTATAACGGCTACGGTCTTTTTGGTCTGCGGGTGATCTAAAGTGTTGCCGATGGCCTTTTCCATGCCATGCGCCATGCCGATGCTCGCGCCCATGCAGATGGTGGTGTCCATGGCCTGCTGCGGCGGTAAAGCGCCCAAGGTATAACAGCCGATATCGCCCATTACGGTCAGCTTCATCTGCTTGAGCACATAGAACACGCCCCTGTGCGGACAGCCCGCGCACATCACAGGCGGACGCCCGACGAGCGGTTCGGCGGTGGGGGAGGGGGTAGGGCAAGGTGAAGGGTAATGGAGGGGATTTGTGTCAGGATTTGTAACATCAGGTCTAACAACCCTTGCAATCATCTCGGCGGAGTATTCGCCCAAGAGGCTAAAGGCCTCCTTGCCGATTACATTTAATCCGAGGCGGCGGCAGTGGTTTTCGATAACGGGGTCAAGCTCCTCTACGACATAGACCATATCCATACGCGTACAGAAGTCCTGTATCAGCTTTACGGGCAGCGGGTTTACGGCTCCGAGCTTTAGATATGAAACGGAATCGCCGAGGGCTTCCTTTGCGTAGCGATACGCGATCCCGGCTGTGATGATGCCGATGCTTTTGGCCCCGGCTGTGCCGTCCTCGTTTATCTCGGTCGTGTTCAAATCCGATTGTTCGGCCCAGTCTGCAAGCTCGATCATGCGCTTTTCCACAACGACATGACGGCCACGCGCCATAGCGGGCATCATGACATACTTCTGCATATCCTTTTTATAGGGCTTTAGGGTCTGCGGTAGTACCTCGCCCAGTTCCACGATGCTGCGTGAATGCGAGACGCGTGTGCAGAGCCTCATTAACACCGGGGTATCGAAACGTTCGCTGAGCTCGAACGCGGCCTTCATGTAGTCCTTGCATTCGGCGCTGTCCGAAGGCTCGAGCATCGGCACCTTGGACGCTATCGCGTAGTTGCGGCTGTCCTGCTCGTTCTGAGAGGAATGCATGCCCTGATCGTCCGCGACACATATTACCAGACCGCCGTTCACGCCCGTGTACGATGCGGTGAACAAAGGATCAGCCGCGACGTTTAAGCCGACATGCTTCATCGCGCACATGGCCCGACCGCCCGCGATCGACGCACCGATCGCGACCTCGGCCGCGACCTTTTCGTTCGGCGCCCATTCAGCATATATCTCAGGGTACTCTGTTATGTATTCCGTTATCTCGGTGCTCGGCGTGCCCGGATACGCCGAGGCCACTCTGACCCCGGCCTCGTATGCACCACGCGCTATCGCTTCGTTACCTAATAGCAGCTTCTTTTCCATTAGCTATATCCTCCAACTGTATAAAACGACTACGCGTTTCGCATATCGAGCACGCGTTTCGACTTGCCCGCCGTACGCTCCAACGAGCCCGGCTCCCTTAGTACGATCTTGCACTCGAGGCCTAAAACGCTCTTGAGCTTGTCCCTGACCAAACGCTCGAGGTTCTCCAGCTCGGCATATTTGTCAAGTAACGCATCATCGACGAGCTCCACATGCACCTCGAGATAGTCCGCATAGCCCTTGCGCTTCATCACGATCTGGTAGAACGGGCTGATATGTGCAAAGATGCCCGCACGCTCATCCATGATCGCGCTCTCGACCTGCGACGGATAAACGTTTACGCCCTTGATGATCAACATGTCGTCGCTGCGGCCCTTGACCTTTGCCATACGCGCGGAGGTGCGCCCGCATGCGCATTTTTCATATGTAAGAGAGGTAATGTCCTTTGTGCGGTATCGCAGAAGCGGGAATGCCTCTTTCTTTACGGTCGTGATCACGAGCTCACCCTCGCAGCCCTCGCCGAGCACCTCGCCTGTCTGTGGGTTGATGATCTCAGGGATGAAACAGTCTTCATTAAAATGCATACCGACCTTGTGATTGCATTCGCCCGAAACACCCGGACCGACGATCTCGGATAGGCCGTA
>CAYURR010000010.1:0-34407 GCA_964446745.1 uncultured Defluviitaleaceae bacterium
GACATGCTGAGCGCTTGAGAAACGATCGTGGCGATCGCTGCACCCCTGGCCTGCAACCTGAAGTAACCGACAAGCAACAGGTCCAGAGCGATATTGACCGCACATGCGATCGCAACAAAGATCATTGGGCTCTTGCTGTCGCCCATGCCGCGCATTATCGCACTCAGTGCGTTATAACCGAATATAAACACGATGCCTATCGACGTGACCTCGAGATAGTTCTTTGTTTCGTTATATGACTCTGTTGGGGTCTGCATGACCTTTAATATTGGATGCTTTAGAAGCAGTACAAAGGTAGTCATGATCGCTGCCGCTATGAGTAGCATAGTCAATAGGGTCGCTATTGTTGTAACGATGTCCTCGCGTTTGTCTGCGCCGAGATATTGCGCGACGAGGACCGTGCCGCCTGCCGCGAGGCCAAACACTAAATTTGTGAGTACAAAGGTGATCTGCCCTCCAATGTTGACGCCGGAGATGCTGCTCGTACCCGAGAACTGCCCGACGATAATCATGTCGGCTACGCTATAGAGCGATTGGATAAAGTTCGAGAGCAAAAACGGCAGAGCGAATAGGATTAGTTGCTTTACGACGTTGCCCTGCGACAGATTGTTTTCAAGTTTTGCCATTATGTAATTCTCCTTCCCGTAATTTGACTTATAACACAGATTCGAGTAAAATTCAAAGAAAAGTTTTTTGAATGGTTTACATAATAAAGGAGGAAGCAAGATGAAAAAGGGTATAAACGCATGGGCTTTCCCGTCAGATTACACATTAAAGCAAGTTTTTGAGCTCGCGAAGGAATGCGGTTACGATGGTATCGAGCTGAACATGGTTGACCCCGATGGCTCGGGCGCGCTCACACTGAACACCGCAAATACACAGGATGAGCTGAACGAGATCCTGCAGCTCTCGAAAGATAATGACCTGCCGATCACTAGCGTATCGTCGGGCCTCCACTGGAAATATGCACTCACCGACAACGACCCGGCCAATCGTGAGAAGGGTAAGGATGTCGTCAGGAAGATGATCGACGCGGCTGCGTTTTTTGGCAGCGACACGATCCTCGTAGTACCGGGTGTCGTCACAGCCCAGGTCACATACAAGACCGCATACGGCAGAGCACTCGATGCGTTTAACGAGCTCAAGAGCTACGCAGAGACTAAAAACGTCATCATCGGCATCGAGAATGTATGGAACAAGTTCTTGATTAGCCCGCTTGAGATGTCGGATTTCATCGACAAGATTGCGAGCACACATGTAAAGGCCTATTTCGATGCGGGTAACGTGCTGAACTTCTCGTATCCGGAGAGCTGGGCGGAGGCACTCACGGGCAAGATCGCAAAGGTTCATATAAAGGATTTCGACACATCGGTCGGCAATATGTCGGGCTTTAGAAACCTGCTGCAGGGTAGCATGAACTGGGCGAGCCTTGTGGACGCACTCAGAAAGGCTGGATATGACGATTATCTGACAGCTGAGCTGGGACCTTATAATACAAATCCGTCGGGGGTAATCAGAGATACCGCAGCAGCGCTTGATTACATCGTGAAGCTGTAAATGAAACAGGTACTGGTACGCACCTTTGGTTGTCAGATGAATGCCCATGATTCCGAGCGGATCATGGGTATGCTTTCGGTTATGGGTTATGAGGCCGCAAACGATGAAAAGGATGCCGACATCATCGTTTACAATACCTGCTGTGTGCGCGAGAACGCAGAAAACAAGTTATACGGTCATCTTGGGCGCATAAAGAAGCTTAAGGAGCGTCGCAAAGAGGAAAAACGAGCTGATATCACGCTGATACTCTGCGGCTGCATGATGCAGCAGGCGCATGTGCTTGAGCGCATCCAAGGATCGTATCCGTTTGTAAACGTGGTCGCTGGGACGTTTAACATCACGCGCTTACCTGAGCTTTTACGCACATATGACGAGACGGGCAAGCAGACCGTTGAGGTATGGGATAGTCACAAGGACGAGCCGTTAAGTAACACAGCGGAAACCGAAGCTGCTGATGAAGCCGCGACCGTTTACCGTGCGAACCCATATAAGGCCAGCGTGAACATCATGTATGGCTGTGACAACTTCTGCTCGTACTGCGTCGTGCCGTATGTGAGGGGTAGGGAACGCAGCCGCACACCCTCCGAGATATTAGCGGAGGCGCGAATACTTGCAAAGGACGGCGTTAAGGAGATCACGTTGCTGGGGCAAAACGTGAATTCGTACGGCAAGGGTACGGAAACGGATTTTGCGGCGCTGTTGGAAATACTCTGCGAGGACGAGGGGCTAACGGGGATCGAGCGCATACGCTTTATGACCTCGCACCCGAAGGATCTGTCAGACCGGCTGATTGATGTAATCGCAAAGCCGCGGCTGGGTGGACCGCGTATCGCACATCATATACACCTGCCGCTACAGTCGGGCAGCACGCGTCTACTCGGGCTTATGAACAGGGGATATACCAAGGAACGGTACATGGAACTCGCACAATGCATCAAGGCTAAGATACCGGATATCTCACTCACAACGGATATAATCGTCGGTTTTCCGGGTGAGACGGACGAGGACTTTGCCGAGACCCTCGATGTCGTGAAAAGGGTTCGGTTCGCGGGTGCGTATACCTTCTTATATTCGCCGCGCAAGGGCACAAAGGCCGAGACAATGGACGGACAAGTCCCCGATAACGTCGCGTCGGAACGATTTAAAAAATTGCTCGATACGATAAATCCGATCGTGAGCGAGGAAAACGCCAAGCTCGTCGGGCAAGTCGCGGAGGTTTTGCCCGAGGAACTAAACGAAAAAGAGCCATCACTAATAACAGGACGGCTCGAAAGTAACACGGTCGTACACTTTGAGGGCGACACAAGCGACCTCGGACGCATGACGAATGTGCGACTGATTGAGTGCAAGGGATTTTATTTTGTAGGGGAAAAACAAAAAACAAAAATATAACCACGGATTTACACGGATTCAAACCTAATAATTTTATCCGTGAAAATCCGTGGTAAATGTTTATTATTCATGTGGGGGCAGCCAGTGGGACAGTATACACCGATGATGGAGCAGTATCTCGAGATAAAATCAGGCTATAAGCATTGCCTGTTGTTTTTTAGGCTCGGGGACTTTTATGAGTTGTTTTTTGATGATGCGCTGATAGCGTCGAAAGTGCTTGATATCACGCTGACGGGCAAGGACTGCGGCATGGAGGAACGTGCGCCGATGTGCGGCGTGCCGTTCCATTCGGCGGATACGTATATCGCTAAACTCGTTGCGAACGGCTTTAGGGTTGCGATCTGTGAGCAGGTCGAAAACCCGAAGCTGACCAAGACCCTCGTAAAGCGCGATGTCGTTAGGGTCGTCACGCCGGGCACTCAGACCGATATCAATGCGCTCGAGGCGAATAAAAACAACTACATCATGGCTGTGTTTGAAGGAAAGAACGGTTACGGTATCGCGGTCGCGGACGTTTCGACGGGCGAGTTTTTGGCTGCGGGCTTCGCGCTGTCTGTGCAGAAGCGCGTCAATGACGAGATCGCACGCTTTACACCGTCCGAGATCATCACAAACGCGGAAACGATCATCCCCACACTACCGCAAGGGACCAATGTCTCGCCATTCACCTCGAAGGCCCAGCAAAGGGACACCGCATATGCGATGCTACTCGAGCATTTTAATGTGAACAGCCTCTCAAGCTACGGCATTGAGGATGACCCTGCGTGCATATGCGCGTCGGGTATGCTTTTGGATTATCTGACAGAGACGCAAAAGAACGCGCTGTCGCATATCAGACGCATCCGTAGGTTATCAGATGAACGATATATGATATTGGATGCATCGTCGAGGCGTAACCTCGAACTGACCGAGACCATGCGCGAGAAATCCAAGCAGAACACGCTGTTTGATGTGTTGGATCAGACCAAGACCTCGATGGGTGCGCGTACACTGCGAAAATGGATCGAACAACCGCTATTAAATGTTTCGGAGATCAACTACCGCAGCGAGGCGGTCGGCGAGCTGAAGGAGAATCCAATCACGCGTGCGGAGCTTCGGGAGCATCTTGCTACGATATCGGATCTTGAACGTTTGCTGTCTAAGATCGTATACGAAACTGCAAATGCGCGTGACCTCTCCCAGATAAAGGGTTCGATAACGTGCCTACCGCAGATAGGCACCCTCGTTTCGCAGCTGCAGGCCTCGGTATTTAAGGAAATATCAAAGGGATATGACAGCCTCTCAGATATCCAGGCTATGATCGCAACCGCGATACAGGACGAGCCCCCGGTAACGGTCAGAGAAGGCGGTATGTTTCGCGATGGATTCAATGCGGAGCTTGACGAGCTGCGCCGTGCAAAGACGGACGGTGCGAAGTGGATTTCGGAGTTGGAGACGAACGAGCGTGAGCAGACCGGTATAAAGAACCTGAAGATACGCTACAATAAGGTGTTCGGTTATTACATCGAGATCACGAACGCGCATAACCACTTAGCGCCCGAGCGATACATACGTCGGCAGACCCTCGCGAACAGCGAACGTTACATAACCGAGGAGCTCAAGCGTCTTGAGGAGATCATCATGGGCGCGGACGAGAAGATCACGGAGCTTGAGTATTCGATGTTTTGCAATCTGCGAAACGCGGTAGCGCAGCAGATCGAGCGCATACAGTACATGGCTGAGGTCATCAAGACCCTCGATACGCTACAATCCTTAGCGGAGGTAGCGGATCGCAAGCTGTATTGCAGGCCGCTGATGGACAGTAGTGGGCGCATCGAAATCAAAAATGGGCGGCATCCGGTGGTCGAGACCGTATCGAAATCCGCATTTGTGCCCAATAATACACTGATGGATCTGAATGATGAGCGCATAAATATCATCACGGGGCCAAATATGGCCGGCAAATCCACTTATCTGAGGCAGGTCGCACTAATAGTGCTGATGGCGCAGATAGGAAGCTTTGTACCCGCGGACGAGGCGCATATCGGTGTGGTAGACAGGATATTTACACGCGTGGGCGCGGCGGATGATCTCGCGACGGGGCAGAGTACGTTTATGGTCGAGATGAACGAGGTCGCGAATATCTTAAACAACGCGACACGCAACAGCTTATTGATCCTCGATGAGATCGGGCGCGGCACGAGTACGTTTGACGGGCTGTCGATCGCATGGGCGGTCGTTGAGCATGTGGCAGACGCTGAAAAGCTCGGCGCAAAGACCTTGTTTGCGACGCATTATCACGAGCTCACGGAGCTCGAGGGTAAGATCGCGGGCGTAAACAACTACTGCATAACCGTAAAAGAAATGGGCGAGGATATCTTGTTTTTGCGGCAGATCGTCAGAGGTGGTGCGGACAATAGCTATGGCATACATGTCGCGAGACTTGCAGGATTGCCAAAGGAACTCACAAGCCGTGCCGAGATTATACTCTCTGCGCTAAACAAAGCCGACATCACAAACAACAAAGCCGACGTATACGAGGAAGGCGTCGTGTTTTATAACAAAGTCAGACGCAAGCGACAAAACGATGATCTGATGGTCATACAACAAACCTTGGACGGGATAGACGAATGAACATAGAAGTCTTAAGCTACGAGCTGATAAATCAAATAGCCGCGGGTGAGGTGGTCGAAAGGCCCCTCTCTGTCGTAAAGGAGCTCGTCGAGAATTCGCTCGACGCGGGTGCATCACGTATCGCGGTCGAGATCAAGTCGGGCGGGATTGAATATATACGCATAACGGATAACGGTTCCGGCATACCGAAGGATCAGGTCCAAAAGGCTTTTTTGCAACATGCGACGAGCAAGGTGCGTACGTTTGACGATATCATGCGGGTGAGTAGCATGGGGTTTCGCGGTGAGGCGTTATCGAGTATTGCCTCAGTTTCAAAGGTGGAGCTTGTGACGCGCGTAGACGGCGAGGAAACGGGCACGCGCCTCGTGCTCGAGGGCAGCGAGGTTATTTCGCAAAAGGACGTGGCCTGTCCGGTCGGTACGACCTTTCATATACGCGAGCTGTTTTATAACACGCCCGCACGTTTAAAATTTTTGAAAAAGCCCGTAACCGAGGGCAACTATGTCTCGGAGCTGATGGGTAGGCTCGCGCTCGGACACCCGGACATCGCGATGACATATGTAAACAATAATGAAACTGTCCTGCAGACAAACGGCAACGGCGATCTGCGGACGGTTATTTTTTATGTGCTCGGAAAGGATGTGGCCGCGAAGCTCATCAGGCTGAAGGATGATCGAGATATCGACATATCCGGATATATAGGCCGCCTGGACAACACAAAGGCCAACCGCACGGGCGGCGTGGTGTTCGTAAACGGTCGTTATGTAAAGAGCCCTCTGTTGCAGTCCGCTGTAGAGAACGCATATAGAACGATGCTGATGGGCGGGCGTTTCCCTGTATACGTGCTGAACATCACAGTCGATCCGGCCATGGTCGATGTGAATGTGCATCCCGCAAAGACAGAGATACGCTTTCGCGACGAGGAGGAGATATACCGCGCGGTGACCGAGGCCGTATACAATACTCTGTCGGACGAGGTTCTCGTGGCCGATCACAGGCGGCCGGAGCCGGAGCCTAAACGCACCGAATCGGAATGTAAACGCACCGAACCGGTGCGTTGGACTTTGACTGTTGCGGAGGACAAAGGAGCAGAGGTTAAAAGCCCGTTTGTACCTATGGAGGCCGAAAGGCTGAGGCCCATCGCAGACATACCACTGCGCGTGACGGAAACACCGATTGTGCAAACACCTCCAGTCTGTAATATGCCTCCGGTCAGACAGGCTCCCGAAATGTCTAATACGCCTGATGAAATTCAGACACCGTCCGTTACCCAAGCCGCATTCATCGCATCCTCCCCAGAAGCATCCGATCCCTCTGAGATCCCACAAGCTCCGACCCCTCCGGAGGAACCATTCTTCTCCTCATATCGCCTGATAGGGCTGGCGTTCGGGCTGTACTGGATAGCCGAGCAGGGCGATAGGCTATATATCATCGACCAACATGCATGCCATGAACGGATCATGTTTGAAATGCTAAGGCAAAATCTCCAAAGCGGGGAGATCGTCTCGCAGGGGCTTGTAGAGCCGATGGATATTCGTCTCGGGTTTTCGGAGTATCGTGTGCTTGTAGACAATCTTGAGACGCTCGAAGGTTTTGGATTTGATATCGACGTACTCGGCAGTAACCGCGTGCTTGTAAGGGCAGTCCCCATAGCCGTGTCAAAGCCTCTCGGCGAGGATTTCCTACGTGACATACTCGACAAGATAGAAAAGATACCCGCCAATACTGCAGATATCCATGATTACCTCGTACACTCCATTGCGCGGATCGCGTGCCGCGCAGCTGTAAAGGCCAATGATTTTCTAGGTGAGGATGAGGCGCGTGCGATGATTACACGTGCGCTCGCGCTCAAAAATCCGTTCACATGCCCGCATGGCAGACCCACGATCATCGAAATTACACAGAGTGAATTAAACAGACGTTTCAAACGCACCTGATAGTTTGGTAAAAATTTATATTAAAGATGATGTAATTTTAAGCTTTGTGAGTTACAATGTTCACGGAACGGTTACACGTATGTTGAATCCGTGCATACCGACAAACAGGTGAGGAGGATTGTAATGGGTGAAAAGATCAAGATAGGCATAATCGGAACAGGTGGCATCTCGCATGCCCATATGAGGCCGTACATGTCGTTTGAGGATGTCGAGGTCGTAGCGGCATGTGATATCGTACCCGGAAAGGCACGCGCGTTTTTGGACAAATATGGGCTTGAAAAGGCCCCTGCCTTTGAAAATTGCCAAGAGATGGTTAAGGCCGTGGCGATGGACGGCGTGAGCATATGTACATATAACACAACCCATGCGGAGTGTACGATAGCGGCACTTGAAGCCGGTATACATGTGCTCTGCGAAAAGCCCATGTCGTTTACGCTGCAGGAGGCCGCAGACATGGTCAAGGCTTCGAAGAAATCCGGCAAGATACTCACGATCGGATTCCAGCCACGTTATGACTACATGCGCCGCAAGGTGGATCACATGATCAACTCGGGCGCGCTCGGCAAGGTCTATTACGTGCAATCGGGCGGCGGTCGCCGTCGCGGTATACCCGAGGGGACATTCGTAGACAAGGCCAAGGCCGGGTACGGATGCCTCGGCGATATCGGCTGCTACTCGATCGACGAATGCCTTCATGCACTGCATTACCCAAAGCCACTCACAGTCTCCGCCATAGCGACGGACTACTTTGGCAAGAACCCTAAATACTGGCCGGATGCGGAACATTTTGATGTTGACGATTTCTCCGTTGCACTTGTGCGCATGGAGGGGGATGTTACATTCGTGTTCAAGCAGAGTTGGGCAATGCATGCTGATACGCTCGGAGATACCCTCTGGCTCGGTACCGAGGGCGCTATCAAGGTCAGAAACAGCTTTGACGAGACCAATAAGCAGACCCGCGTGATGTATTATACCGATGTGGACGGCAATCAGATCGACAGCTATGTGCTGCCGTCTTATCCTTTTAACGCGTATGAGGGTATGGAGCACAAGGACATCTTCGCCGCAAAGGTCCGCGACTTCGTGGACGCTGTGAAAACAAACGGACCCGCTCCGATTCCGGGTGAGGAGATCATCTACAATCAGGCTATCTGCGACGGTATCTATCGCTCCTCGAAGCTCAATAAAGAGGTCGAGATCGTGATGCCGAGTATATTATGAAGATAGGCAGTGTGGCATGGGGCTGGACCCTCACACCCGAGGATTTACCGGTTGGCGACAGTCTCGAGCGTATAGCCGACAGGGTGAAAGCATTGGGTTTCGATATCATCGATTATCTGTCGGACTTTGATTCGCTCGATACATATTTCACAGATCAGACCGCGACGCGTATCGGGGAGTATTGCCGTAGCATCGGCCTTACGGTCGGCGGGCTCGTGTTCCAGTCGAGTCTATGGAATCAAATCGACCCGGCAATAAAACAGAAGCAACTCGACTATTTTGCCAAGTGTGCGCAGGCCGCAAAAGCACTGGGTGCGTCTACGATCTCGTGCATCATACCGGGGCCGTTTGGCGCCAAGCCTAACAGGGCCGGTTCGCCATCCGAGAAGACCACCTCGAACCTACCAGATGATTACAACTGGCAAAAGGACTGGGACAATTATGTCTCGCAGATGTCCAAGGCCTGTGATATAGCAGCCGATGTGGGGCTGCGTATAGCACTCGAGTGTTTCCCGCAGTCGCTGTGCTCGACCCCTCACGCGATGCTCAAGGTACTCGAGGATGTAAACAAGCCGAACTTCGGCATACAGCTCGACACCGCGCATCTGATGAACCAGCGTATCGATGTCGAGACCGCTATATACATGCTCGGCGGTGATCGCATATTCAATGTCCATGCAAAGGATTCCGACGGCCTCACGCGCGGCAACCTGCCATGCGGTGTCGGCCTTGTGGATTATACAGCCGTGATCAGGGCGCTAAAGAATGTCGGCTATAAGGGCAATATCTCTATAGAGGTAGAGTTTACAGATAATCCCGCGCGTTATATGAAGCAAGCGCTTGATCATCTGAGGCTTTGTATGGATGGCAGTTACTAATTGAGGAGGATAAGTATATGGATGCAAACAATTTTGCAATAATGTCCTACTCGTTCCACGGGCTGCATAACTGCGGCGCGATGAATATCTTCGGATATCTTGAGAGCATGAAGTATCGATACAACCTGACAACGGCGGATATCTGGAACGGCTTTTTCGACAGTTATGAAGACGACTATATAGATATGGTAGCGCAGCATGTAAAGGATCGCGGGCTCAGGGTCGTAAACCTCTGCTGTGACGAGGCGCATGTCTGGGACAATGATCCTGAGAAACGCAAGAGGAATGAGGAACGCGCGCTCAAATGCATCGAGGTCGCAAGGAAGCTCGGAGCACAAACGATACGTATCGACGTGGGCGTACGCGAGGAGAGCATGTCTGACGAGCAGTTTAAATACGTGGCGGATAAATATACGGAGTACTGCAAGCTCGCTGCGGAGTTCGGCGCAAAGCTCGGGCCTGAGAACCACTGGGGTGCGGCGCGTATGTACCCGGAGTTTTTAAGGCTCACGAAGTACATGATAGAGGAACGCAAGGTCGAGAACTACGGTATACTGCTGCACCTCGGCGGTTGGACGGACGCAACGACTGACGAGGAAAGAGATTCAAACGATATTCAGCTTATAAACTACGCTATGCATATGCATATGGATTATCAGCACAGTATGCGCGCGCATGAGATCGTACCTAAGCTTTCTGATAAGGGATATTTCGGATGCTGGACGGTAGAGCATCATTCCGGTATCAACGAATATAATAACGCGGGCCTGCAGCTTACGATGCTAAAGTCCGCACTGATGCCTCTGGAATATGACGGACAATGGCCGGACGCGCCTCCGTCGGTCAAGGCTTAAATCTCAGGATGAAATAGGAAGGGGATTTGCTTGAAGGAAGTTCGGATAGGCTTAATCGGTACGGGTGTCATAGCACATACGCATATTGAGCGTTACAAGGACACTAACGCAAAGGTCGTAGCGGCATGTGATATCGACGAGGCGAAGTTGAACACGTTTTGCGACAAGTACGATATAGAAAACAGATATACAAACTTCCGTGACTTGCTAAAGCGCGACGATATAGATGCGGTTGATGTATGTGTACATAACAACCTGCACGCGCCGCTTGCGATAGAGGTGTTGAAGTCGGGTAAGCACTGCTATTGCGAAAAGCCACTCGCTGGTAGCTACGCAGACGCACTCGCCATCGTAAACGCTGCAAAGGACAACAACAAGATGCTGCATGTGCAGCTCGCGTTTTTATACACCGCGCAGACACACGCGGCCAAGAAGCTCATAAAGGACGGCGTACTCGGCAAGCTGTATCATATGCGTTCGTATGGATACAGGCGTCGCGGCAGACCATATGTAGACGGCTACGCGGAAAAGGAATTTAACAGCATGTATTGGGCGGGCGGCGGCGCACTGTATGACATGGGTGTATACCATATCTCGCAGCTACTGCATCTGGCGGACCTGCCGAAGGTCGAGCGCATCTCGGGTGCGGTGTATCAGGAGATGGATATGGACGCGGGTAGGCAAAAGATCTCGGGCTTTGATGTAGAGGAACTCGGCGTGGGCCTTGTAAAGATGGCCGGTGGTATGACACTCGATATAATCGAGTCATGGGCCATCAATGCAGAGCCGTTCCCGGGCAGTATGATCTGCGGATCGAAGGCTGGGCTGGCATTTGGCAGTAAAGAGCTAAAGCTGATCAGTGAGCAGTCGGGTTATCCACTCGCGTCCGTATTGGATTTGGACGCGGAGGTATACCGCACGCATCAGATCGACCCGACGCTGAAGAATATGGACGAGAGCCAAGCACATTGGGTCAGTGTACTCGCTGGTGAGAGCAAGCTAATCAATTCCGCTGAGATCGCGTTGCAGACGATGCTGATCTCCGAGGGTATCTATATGTCGTCAAAGACCGGGCATGAGGTATCGGCAGACGAGGTTATTAAAAAATCCGTAACGACGGCGATAAAGCGTCAAGAAACGCCGTTTGGAGTATTGGAGTATATTTAATATGATGACATCACGCGAACGACTAATGAGGATATTTCGAAACGAGGAGATCGACCGCCCGGCGCTGAAGCTCTGGGGTCAGGGTATCGATAACAGCGGACTTCTGCATCCGGATTACATGCCCGTTTCGCAGCTCGCACTCGAACTGAGCGATATATTTACAGGCTCGGGCTCGGAGTTTGACATATTATACGGCAAGAACTGTAAGGAAATGGTACGAACCGAGGATAGGGACACAGATCAAGAAACATGGAAGGATCGGCACACCTATTACACGACCCCGAAGGGGGAATTGCATGCGGTGTATAGATATTCGACGATAGGCGAGCCCGGATACGCGATGAAATATGCGGTAACGACCGAGGAGGATATCGAGAAGATATTGTCGGTCGACTATGCGCCGTTTGAATTTGACAGCAGCGCGTTCTTTGAAATGGATCGGCGAACCGGCGACAAGGGCGTGTGTTTGTTTAACCTCCACCATGCCGCATATGCGTTTTATATGCTAACAGGCTCCGAAAATTTAGCATTTTTGAGTGTGGACAGCCGCGAGCTCGTGGACGAGGCCATAAGAACCTTTGCCTCGCGCATAAAGGCGCATGTCAAGGATGCATTGAATGCGGGCATCAAGGCCCCATTCGGTTGGGTTGGGCCGGAATTAATGATACCGCCCCTGATGTCGTATAAGGATTTCGATGACTTTGCATTGAAATATGACAGTGAGATATGCGACGAGATACACAACGGTGGCGGATATGTCTGGGTGCATTGCCACGGCAAGGTCGCGACGCTACTGGACCGCTATATCGATATGGGCGTGGACGTGCTGAACCCACTTGAGCCGCCAAAAAATGGTGACGTGGATATGAACGAGATCGTCGCTAAATATGGCAACAAGATAGGCTTGGAGGGGAACATCGAGATACAGGATATCATTGAGTCCGACGAAGATACCCTTAAGCACCTGATCAAGGAATGTATCGACGCGGGCAAAAAGAGCGGACGGTTTATTCTGTGTCCGTCCGCTGGGTATAACGAGTATATCAATCCGTCGAAGAGGTATATAGATAATCTGATTACGTATTTGAGATATGGGTATGAGCAGGTAAATGCTATCGGCGGTTGAATAATAGAGAAAGAACCTTTGGACGCGCACCTTGTTGATATTTATATCCAAGAGCAAATCGCACGATCTCCGGCAAGTAGTATTTATCGTTTTCTATTATTAGGTAGCCCTCCTGTTGGAGTGTTTTGGTTTCTTGAGTGCTTAGGTCAATGCTTTCTTTTGTAAAAGGCAAAAACTTAGCATTCGAGTCTATATTCTTTAATTTTTCGAAGATGGGATCAAGCGAGGAATACTCTTGCTTGATCTCCTCTATTTTTTTGTTTGAGCAATTTGAAATAGCGTTTCTTATTTCTGTAGGCATTATTATCCGGTCGGAATATGTTTCGTTACCTGTGCTTTCTGTGGCATGAGAGAGGAAACGAATTATATCGCGGGCTTGCAACTGGCCGTTGAAATCAGAAAGAGCAGCCAAAATCCATCTTGATGAGTTTGCTTCCCTGGATGCCGGCTTACCCAATTTTTTGCCCCATATCTCTTCCAAACACTCGTTGATCACTTCGTTTGTCGCGGATGTAATATCAATCTGCTCAAATAGCTCTGGACAGGCTTGCTTTACAAGCCATAAAGCCAAACGCAATGCTTCGTCCATCGACCATTTTAATTCAAAACTATTGTTTTTCTGCTCAAACTGCGCAAAATTTATATTGATAGCATCACGTACCATATCACGTCTCATGAAGAATACAAAGCCGATGTTTTTATACTTGGCACAAAATGTGTTAATGATATCCTGGCACAGGACTGCAACGGATACTTTTTGAGAATTATCGGCTGCAGTATTTTTAAGTATCTCTTCAACCCCATCTACAAGGATTACTATTCGTTTGTTTTCATGAGAGAGCGCATCGTTAATATCTTGTATATTATTCATTTTATTTGATATTGAAGCTACGATAAGTTCTTCCCAAAACAGATACCATTCGGTTTCATTATGCGGGGTGTTAAGAAAATTAGTAAGTTTATGCGAGTTATCGATATAAACGGATGCGGATGCATTTGCACAGTTTACATGACTATTTAAATTGTCAATACAACTTTCAATAACGGGTATCAAGTCTGTAATTGTTTTTGGTGCCAATATGGGCAGAAAATATCCGTCTTTGGTGACAGCCTCCCTTTGATCTAACGAAGATAAGAAAGAAAACCAATCCTTAGTTTTTAGTAATTCACTAAATAAAAAGGTTTTACCGGAACCCTTTGCTCCGGTGATAACAGTAAAAGGCATTTCATTTTTATATTTACTTTTTAAATTTTTAAGTGGTTCTGTCATTAGTATTTTAAATTCATTATTACTATCAGCCGTAATTTGGCTTGATGCTAATTCATGTATTTTTCTTAAGAAGTTTTTTCTTTTTTGATTAGTAGCAGGCTTCTTTTTATTAATTTCTAAATCATTAGCATAGTTTTGTTTAATTAAATTTAAAATTGACAGATACATGGAACGATCTTTAAGTTGTTCGAAAATTTGATTAAGTGATGTTAGATGAATCAATTCACTTGCAAATGGTAATTCGGTAATAAATGTATCGTATATGCCTTCAATTACATTTTCGTCTCCAAGATTGGTTTCAAAACATTTAAACAAATCGTTCTTTATTTCTTCTTTTTCATTACCGTACATCGTTGTTGGTATCATGCTTAAAAATATTTCAGGAATATCTGTTTCTTTGCTAACAGATAATCCTTTTAATAAATATTCAAGCACTATTTTTGTACCCTTAATCGATTGTGAAGAGGTTGATGTTATAAGATATTTTTTAACTCGGGGATCGAATAACAATGTAGATGAGTATTCGCTTATACCTGCCCGCAGATCAATCAGCACAGCTGCAGTGTCAAGCCTCTTGCATATTCCAGACAAGACATCTGCCAATATATATTCTTTATCCTTGCCGTTCAAGATGGATTCTGGATTGGCGTATATATCGATGAATTGCTCTTTATAGCGATATGTGGGTATAAAGATATGATCTACCCTCTTATTTTGCGCATCAACAGATATGCTTATCTCGTTTATTTTAGAGCATGCTAAATCTATAATGGTGTCTATATCGTTATGATCTTGAATGAGTGCCAAGATATCCAAATAGCTAAATACATCATCTTTATCTTCCGTGCATAGCCAAGTAAGACCGGGAGCCTCTATATCTGAGTCTATAATCAATAGTCTGGACTTGTCCGTGTTTTCATAAACCGTGGCCCATGCCTTTGCGAATGCAAGCAACGATAATGTTCTACCTACGCCGCCCTTATATGAATGAAAAGCAATGACAGGGCAGCTATCGTTTTTTTTAGTTGGCACTTTTTCTGAGTAAGTATTCTGTCTATAAAGTACATCCTTGAAAAGTGGTAGATCATGATTATTTACATATATATCTGACTCAAATGAAACAAATAGCTCTTGGTTATCTATGTCTAATTTTATCGAGTTGTCATCCATATTATAGTTAGCTTTGAATAGTGTTTCTAAGTACTGGGTGATTTCGTTAATTGCATTGTCATCATCGGCATATACAGTAACCCCTGAAGGGAAAACTTCAATTGATTTTAGAGATTCCGGCCATTTATTTTTATTTAAATGTAAATGCCTGTCTACATCCTTCCACGAATACAGCTTTATCATTTATTACACCCTTTCTTTTATATGTTCGGCAAGACTTTTAAGCGTAATTGAATTGTTATTTACAGCTTCTATATTTTTGCTATTGCCGTTAGGGGTAATACAATAACGACAGAACTGATGATATGTATTTATTGTTACAGGATCATTATATTTAGTATTAAATGGTGTAAATTTAAAAGTGCCCGGAAGCTTAAGCTCTCTAATAAAGTATTCAAGATTATGTTTTGAAAAGTGCTCTATAAGAGAGTCATTCATCTCCCTTGTGTTAAAAATCCTGAGCCGACTCATCATCATACATTTTAGCCCGCATTCCACAGAATAAAACAATGTCATATTTCTACTCATTACACTTCCGGAGTCCACCAATTTGTTATATGCATCATAATGACATATAAAGCCTTTCTTAAACTCTGAGTAGCCTACGCTTAACTTTGACAATAGAGTCACCTCCGTAGATATCAGTATAACTTACAAAGGCCCTTGCGTCTATGATTCGTTCATATCTGCTTGTATTAAATATATACTTAAGTGATAATAATACGAATGCAAACAGGGGGTAATATGTTGAAATTTATTTATTATTTAGATATCATCTGCTATAAAATAATCTATGGAGGAACGGGATGAGTATCGCAATTTCAGATATATTAAAGCTGCCATGCTTGCGTGAGGCGCGTGTGGTCGCGGGGCATGCGGGGCTGTCCCGTCCGGTGTCGTCGGTGTCGGTGCTCGAGTATGTGGAGCCGAGCATGCTGCAGGAGTGCATCTACCGTAGTATGGACTTTAACGGCGGTGAGCTCGTGATTTCAGGCTTCATCAACATCCGCGAGGATGTGGAGGCGCAATGCATAAACATCCGGAGGCTCGCGCAGGTGGGCGAGGTCGGGCTCGTTTTGTATTATGTCGGAATCTTTTTACCGAGTATCGATCCGAGGTTAATACAAACGGCCGACGAGTTGGATTTCCCGCTGATCTGTATGCCCGAAAACCGGATGAACCTCCGATATAGTGAGGTCATCTGCGAGGTGATGGAGGCAATCTTTAAGGATCAGCAGCAGAGCATCACACTGGTTACGGATATATTGGAGCGCGTGTCGCTGTTGCCGGAGCATCAGCGCAGTGTGGACTCCGTGTTAAAAATGCTCAGTGACCGGATTCGTACGTCGGTGCTACTGACAGACTCGGCTCACCGTGCGCTGGGCTTGGCTGCATGGCCACGCACATTGCAAGGTGAACTAGAGGGGCTGTTGCCGTCTCTGCCTGCGGAGGGTGATGTGTTGCCGCTGGCCGGTGGCACGGTCAGGGTCTCTCGCTGTTCTTTGTCGGTGCAGGGTGCTCCGATGGAGCTGATTTTGCTAAAGGCTGGGGATCCGCTCTCTGGCGAGGCCGTACGCCAATCTGTGGAGCTTGTGCAACTCACAGTAAATATATGGAGCCGACATCACGCTGAGCCGGTTATTACCGAGCTGGTACGAGCGATCTTAAAGGACGAGCCGCTCAAGATGCGACGCTTGGCTGAGATATTTCATATCGATGTAGCGTCCATACACACGATGTGGGTGTTGCGCGGCAACGATACTGAGCAAAGGGATCGCTTTATTCAAATGCTGCCTGCATTGGTTCGGGATTTACTGGCCCCGCATTGCCAAACGCTCGTGATGGACTTCTATGAAGACGATCTCGTTCTGTTTTTTGATAACTCCGCATGTCAGGATCATGCTACGCTGGCCGATACCCTTGCGCAAATGTTACAAGAGCATGGCTTGAATGCCACGTTGACCGTATGTAATAATCTGGCCACCACAGCCGATGTACGCCAGGCTTTTCTGGCCAACCGACAGCAACAGACTTCGTTATGTGTGGTTTGGCCGCGCAGACCATGGTATACTCTGCAGGACATCCTGTTTACCCAGCATTGCCGCTCGGTACTGGAGCTGGGTGAGGCTGCTGTCGAGGAACGTATGCGGCGCTTGTTTCCGTTGCGACCCGTCGATGAGAGCGGGGACGGGGCGCAGCTGCGTGAGACGATCGAGGTCTTGTTGTTGGATGCTGAGGGTAGCGTCACCCGAACGGCAGAGCTATTGTGCCTTCACAAGAATACCGTTAAATATCGCGTACAACGAATACAAGAACGCTTGGGTTATGCCGTTTCAAAGATGCCAGAACGCTTTGCGCTATACGAGGCATGCGTACTGAGGCGGCTCATGACATAGTAGTCAAATAAAAAAGGCTGTAGGTTATTGTCCTTTTGGACAATGAACCTACAGCTTTTTTTTGCTGCGCGGATATATGCGCCATATGGTGAATAATTTATAATATTAGTTACCGTTTAGTATGATGACGGCATTTATAATTGGGGAGAGGTTTGGTATATGAACGAAAAGGCAACAGGTTTTGAAATCAAGCCGGAGCAACGGCAGAGTTGGGGTTCCATTGCGATGGTATGGGCAGGCGGTATGATCTGCGTACCATGTTTGATGATCGGCGGTGTGTTGTCGAGCGGCGGTCTGTCGCTGGCTCAGATCGTTATATCGATACTGATCGGCTACGGCCTGATTTGTGCGTACATGATATTCATCGGTATGCAGGCTTGCGACACGGGCATCCCGGTAGCGGTTATGGCATCGGGTGCACTGGGCAAAAAGGGTGCGCAATATATAATCAGCTTATTACTTGCGATCGCATGTATCGGTTGGTTTGGCATACAGTCGGCTGTCTGCGGCGCTTCGTTTGCGGCGATGTTAGGTACACTCACGGGTATAAATATCCCGGTTTGGCTGTCGTCAATCCTTTGGGGCGGCATTATGTTAGTGACCGCATGTGCGGGCTTTAAAGGTCTTAAATATCTGAACTACATAGCTGTACCGCTGCTCGTTATCGTCTGCCTCTATGGTGTATGGGCAGGCATGACGCAAAATGACGGCTTTACAAAGCTTACCGCATACAATCCTGAGGCCTCGGCCGGATTGGTGTTCGGTATTAGCATGGTAGTTGCATCGTTTGCATTGGGTGGCGTTATCTCGGGCGACTATTGCCGTTTCGCTAAAAATCGCGGTGATGTTATCAAGTCGTCGATCGTCGGCGTTATCCCTGCAGGTCTGTTTATGCTCTTGATCGGCGCGGTTTTGAGCCTCGTAACCGGTCAATACGACATCAGCGCTATCCTCGCATCTGTGGGCGTGCCTGCAATCGGATTGGTCGCATTGGTATTGGCCACTTGGACAACTAACGTAACCAACGCATATTCGGGCGGCTTAGCGCTGTCGAATCTGTTGGGCTTTGATGAACGCAAATTCAAGATGACCACTGCTATAGCGGGTACTGTAGGTACATTGTTAGCTGCTATCGGCCTATTGGCAAAGTTTACAGGCTTCTTGAGCCTGATGTCCGCGCTCATTCCTCCGCTTGCTGGTGTTATTATAGCCGACTACTGGATAGTGGGCGGCGGTAATAAAAACAGCTTCAAAATCCGTGACGGCTTTTATGCTGTCGGTGTTATAGCCTTTGCTGTCGGTGCGCTCGTTGCGTGCATCACAGGTGGCACGTTTGCACCGTTTTTGGAGGGTGCTTCCGGTGCGCTTTCGTGGCTCAACACCCCGTTCTTTGTGGGTCCGGTAAACGGCATCGTCGTTTCGTTAGTGGTGTACGTGCTGTTAGATAAGGTAATGAATAAAAAGTAAAATCCACATAAAGGAGTGTTTAACTTGCGAAAGATCGGTATACCCGAGATAGAGGATATCGCCCTCGGCGCGGCTCTGCTCGGCGCAGGCGGCGGCGGAGACCCCTACATCGGCAAGCTCGTAGCGATCGGCGCGGTGCAGGATTGTGGCCCCGTCACGCTGCTCGAACCCGATGAGGTGCCGGACGATGCGTTGATAGTGCCTATCGCTATGATGGGCGCACCTACGATATTGGGTGAAAAGGCTATCGGCGGTAATGAATATAAGACCCTGTATGATACGGTGTCGCAGTTTTTCGGTAAGCCCATATATGCCTTTATGCCCATAGAGGCGGGTGGCGTGAACTCGATGCTGCCGATCGCGGCATCGGCACGCTTGGGTCTGCCGATGGTGGATGTGGATGGTATGGGGCGTGCGTTCCCTGAGCTGCAGATGGTTACGTTTACGATAGGCGGCGTTTCGGCGACCCCTATGGCGTTGACCGATGAAAAGGGCAACTGTGCAATTTTCCGGACGATTACAAATAAATGGACCGAGGAACTGGCGCGCGCGGTCACGATGAGCTGCGGCGGTTCCGTATCGGTTTCGCTATACCCAATGGATGGGACCACGATGAAGAAATATGGCGTGCAGGGCATCGTCACGCGCAGCCAAAAGCTTGGTGAAGCTATCCGCCGCGTAAAGGAAACCACGGATTGCACCCCGGAGGAGGCATTCCTGAACTTCTCGGAGGGTATAAAACTGTTTAAGGGCAAAATCAGCGACGTTGTGCGCGAGGTGCGTGGCGCGTTCAACTTTGGAAAGGTGGTGCTCGAGGGCATCGCGGAGGATAAGGGCAAACAGGCGTATGTCGAGTTTCAGAATGAAAACCTCGTCGCAAGTGTGGACGGAGAGATACTCGCTACCACTCCGGACTTGATCTGCTTGGTGGACACCGAGACATTCCATCCCGTTCCAACGGACGCGCTCAAATACGGTAAGCGTGTAATGGTCATCGGCCTGCAGTGCTTCCCGCTCTGGCGCACGCCCGAAGGTATAGAACTCGTAGGGCCGCGTTATTTCGGCTGCGACACGGATTACATTCCGATCGAGGTAAGGGCGAAAGGGGGCAGGGTGGATGTATAAGTTAGGTATAGACGTAGGCGGCACCAATACGGACGCGGTCTTGATCGATGCCGATCGCAAGATTGTTGCGGAGATAAAGCATCCGACGACCCCTGATGTTTACGACGGCATACTTGGCGCACTGAGGGCCGTTTTGAAGCAGTCCGGCATTAGCCCCGATCAGATTTCCCAGGCCATGCTGGGCACAACGCAATGTACAAACGCGATCGTCGAGCGCAAGAATCTCGCGCCTATCGGAGTATTGCGCATCGGTGCACCGGCTACCACAGGCATACCGCCGATGGTGGACTGGGCCGAGGATTTAAAGCGTATAGCGGTGGCTACAGCTGTTGTCGGGGGCGGTTTTGAGTACGACGGCAAGCAGCTAGCACCGTTTGATGAGGAAGCGGCACGGACATTCTTCGAGGGTATCAAGGGCAAGGTGGAATCGGTATCCATTTCATGTGTATTTTCGACCGTGCGTAACGACCATGAGCTCGCGGCTGCAAAGCTCTGCCGGGATGTAATGGGTGAGGGGATACATGTCTCTGTCTCGAGTGAGATAGGTTCGATGGGATTGATTGAAAGGGAAAACGCCACAATCCTAAACGCGGCATTGTATCGCGTTGCACAGTCCTTTACAGAGGGCTTTGCACGCAGCTTGGCCGAGGAGGGCGTTACGAACGCTGAGGTCTATCTCTCGCAAAACGACGGTACGCTGATGACGATGGATTACGCGCGGAAGTATCCTATTTTGACGATTGCATGCGGCCCCACGAACTCCATTCGCGGCGCGAGCTATCTGAGCAGCATCAAAAACGCGATCGTCATAGACGTAGGCGGTACGACCACGGACCTCGGCGTGATCCAAAACGGGTTCCCGCGTGAGTCCAGCGTGGCGGTCACGATCGGCGGCGTGCGTACAAATTTCCGCATGCCCGATGTCATATCGATCGGATTGGGTGGCGGATCGATAATCCGCCAAAAGCCGGACGGTACCATCACGGTCGGACCAGATAGCGTAGGCTACAAGATCACCGAGCAAGCGCTCGTATTTGGCGGAGACACTGTTACCACAACCGATATCGCCGTGCGTTTGGGCATGGTTGAACTCGGCGACAAAACGAAGGTTGCACATCTGGACGAGGGATTTGCGAAAGCGGCGATGGATACTATCCGCGATATGGTCGAGGATGCGATTGATTCGATGAAGGTATCGAACGAGGATGTGGACATTATTTTGGTGGGCGGCGGCTCTATCATCATGCCGAGTGCATTTGCAGGCGTAAGGACTGCGCTGTGCCCCGAGCATTTCGGTACAGCGAACGCGATTGGCTCTGCGATATCCAAGGTCAGCGGCACCTTCGAACAGCTCATCAGTTATGATGAAACACCGCGCGATACGGCAATCGCAGACGCGAAGCTACAGGCCATCGAGCTCGCGGTGTCCGCGGGTGCTATCCGCGAGACAGTCGAAATCATCGACGTCGAGGATGTACCACTCGCGTACTACCCCGGGAATACGAGCCGCGTAAAGATCAAGGCTGCTGGGGATTTGAATTAAGGGACAAGAGGATAAAAGAACAAAAGAATACCACGGATCTGCACGGATCAAAGCGGATTTTCACGGATTTAAGAGCATAATCTTTTAATCCGTGGAAATCCGTTTAAATCTGTGTAAATCCGTGGTATTGTTTTGATTTGTATATGCTGTATTTAGCCCTTGTCTATTTCGCTCATAACCGTACGTTCCCAGTCGATTAGGTTTTGGGGGCGCGAGGATACGCTGGAAATGTCTTTTAAGATAAACTCGCATTGCGTGTTGTTTCGTTTGCATGCGTCGAGTACGTTGCGGATTTCCTTCCTGACTGCGTCGGCATCAAAGCTGCCCGTTAAGAACGCGGGATTGGGCTTGTATGACAGCACGTAGTCCTTGCCGATAGCCTCGGACGCGGTATGTACATCGGCCCATGGGGTAATAGATATCTTGCGCAGGGTATTAAAATGCTTGCGAAGGATGTCTATTTTTTTGTCCAGCGGCTCGCAGCAGCCGTAGTAGACCATCTTGCACTGACCGTATATCTGCTTCGCGTATAGGATGTCAAACTCCTCGTGCATCTGTGGTGAGATACTGCCGAATATCTGAGCCATACCACGTCCCCAGATGTGTTCGCGCGTAACTGGACCCTCGTGATCCTTTGGCGGCATTTCGTATGTAAGCGCGGGTGTACAGTGTATGTACAGCGGTGCGGCCTCGAATAAACCGAGCTCCTCGAATTGTCTGTAGGTCTCGTTCTTTATATCGGTGAACCTTTGCATCATTTTGTGGACGAATTCGGGGCGGTCAACAAGATCTGTAAATAGGTTCTCTACGCCATGTAGACGAGGTATCTCATCCCATATGGCACAGTAGATGCTTTCGCCGATGATCTTGACGGGTAGAATATCCCCGAACAGCTCTTGCAAAAACGCGACATGGCGTTGGGTTTCGTCGTGGTCGACAGAGATATGTGGTAGTGTGAGGCGATCGATAGCCGCCTCGTCGGGTAGTTGATCCAGATATTCATGGGAAATGATTCCCGAACCCGAATATGCGGTATCCAAGGTGTTTTCCTTGACCTCTATGCCGATGCCAGTGGAGTGGACAGACATATGCACCGGGAAATAATTCGGCAGCACCGTGTCGCATTGAAAGTGCTTCCATTTGAACAGGCTACGGCGAAAATGAGCCTCTATGCCGCGCAAGATTGGGTCCTCACAGACGCATCTGAGCTCGCCGTCCATATCCATCTCACCCCAGGGTATCTCGTCTATCAAGACGATCGGCTTAACGCCCATTAGCGCATTTGATTGGCGGTAACGCTCCATCCTAAGTGCCTGTATAGGCATAGACGCGACCTCGGCGTAACGCTTCGCGTGTTCCCTTATTGTCGATCGTTCTAATTGAATATCAGCCATTGTATATTTCCCCCCTAGACTCAAATCTTAAGTATTGCGAGTCTATCATTTGCATTATTGTGGGTCAACAGGAAACTTGGTAAAATTCAGGTAAAGCAAAAGGGGGCTATCGCAGTAATGCGATAGCCCCTTTTTGTTTTTACCCACATGAAATCAATAAAATATTAATATAAGGAATTTCGTGTCCCATTATCTAATTTGGAACAGAGAGTTGGGTTTCAATATTGCTGTTTGTATAATCATACCAGATTTCATAGTGTTTATCCTTTTGTTGATTTACAGCCTCATAAAATTCATCCATCGTAGCACTTTTTTGACCTAGATAATATACTTCATTCACATCTCCATTTAAATCAACGCTTGACTCAGAATAAGCGATTTTATTAATTGTATAACCGGTGTTTGTGAATGAGATGCTTCCAAATCCATTGTCTGCTGACCCACTTGAAAATGAAAAAGTTCCATCTGTCTTAAGATCCATAAATGCCCGATCGACCAAGTCATATCCATAGATTAAGCCATCTTGGTAATGTAAAATTTTTACTCCGATATCTAGTGAAAGAACAACATCTGGTATACCGTCACTATCCAAATTAATAATCGCGAATTGCGAAATTGTCATCGGGTCTAAGTAGTCCATAAAAGCACTTAAAGACTGATTTAAGGTCATGACTTCGTTATTACCCGTACTAATAAAAGTTGCGTTATTAAGCAATACATCCTTATATGCACTCATCGCAACCTCGGTCGTATTTTGCTCTGTCTCCATGCTTGATGACATATCTGTTCCGGCACTTGGCGTGGGCGCGGTCTTCAAATTTTGGCCGCAGGAGCAGAGCGTAGTCAGTAATGCAAAAGCAAGCGAGATAGCGGCTATTTTATATAGGCGTTTCATATGTGGGACCTCCTGTAAATGAATGTACACTTAAATCAGTAGTATGAGAGGTCTGCAAGCTCTTATATCTTCGAATAATACTCTTGCCTTATGATCTTTCCATATCCCTCGAATGGGTAATCAATCACGGCACGGCCTTCGGCCGCGTCACTCAAGCCGCTATAGAGATCGCATTTGCCATCCGGTCGCATCAGGATACCGGATGGGAACGTGCAGTCTATTATATGCGGCTTTTTTGCGCGGAAATCAGGAAAGCATGCGCGGGTTGCGATGATCTTGTAGTTTTCCATGCAGTGCTTTTCCGGGTCGAACACATAGGACACGGTGATATATGCCTGCTTGCCTTTGCCGGCCATGTAGCCGTTGTCGACATCATGATCGGATGCGATATAGCTCTTGTGCCCGATGATGCCTATCTTGCCGCTGTCGAGCATATATGCTTGGTTGACGCCACCCCATTCATCTTCGCCGAAGATGTCCGGGATATAAGGTGCGTTTTCTATTACATCACCGCTAAGGTCATAGATGTTGTCGATCACAGTAAAGCCAATCGCGGTATGATGTCCGTGCTTTTCTGCAAGCTCGGCGGAGCGTGGGCGGGAGAAAACGCCTATGCGTTTATCCGGCAGTTGCACGAGGCGTATGTCCTTCATGTTCTCTGGGCCCATTGTAAAGTAATACATGTCCTCGAGGTCGTTACCGATGTAGAACATATTGCGCAGACCTGTCGCCTGGCCCTTGCTGTAGAACACGAATATACCGCCCATCACGAGCTTGTCATCTACGAATGCGATGTTGGGGTCCTCGTTCGGGTAGATCATGCTGTTCGTAACGCGCTCCCATTTGTCCTTTGAGGTGCACTCGAACAAAAACGTGCGTGAGCGTGCCCACTCGTTTGGTTTTTCCACGCGACCGTAGATATATTGCTTGCCGTCTTTGATAAACGGTACGGAACAGTTGTAAACGTCGTAGCCCTCTACACCTGTAAACGTTAGTAATGCGCTTTCTGTAATTCCGTGGTGCTGTTCGAATAATTCCTTTTGCTGCTTTAACTGCATTCCAATGCCTCCTTAAATTACTTTGGTATAATTACATTATAACTTTACTGTAAGGTAACTTTCAACAATCTTATTGACAAAGATCATCAGAATGTTACAATGCGCGAAGTTATAAATCAATGACAAGGGAGGGTAATGTGTGAATAAAGAAGTTGCTTGCCCGATGCCCTCTATCTCCGATGCGGAGTTTGAGGTGATGAAGGTAATCTGGGCTAACGAACCAATAAACACAAACGATGTTGTCAAAAAGCTATCAGAGATAAGTATATGGAGCCCTAAAACAATACATACCCTATTATCACGATTGGTTAAAAAGGGCGCGTTGGATTATCAAAAGGACGGCAGAGTATTTGTTTACAGGTCAACGATATCGCAGTCTGATTATTTGGATACCGAAAGCCAATCCTTTCTAAACCGATTTTATAACGGGGCCATAAATTCATTGCTTATATCATTTATCGAGAATGAGAAGTTATCCGACGAGGATATCAACGAGCTGACAAAGAGCTTAGAAAGGCTTAAAGGCAAACGAACGGAGTGATGAATATGGGCTGGTTTGTTGTTAAATTTATCGTAAGTACTATATTTTCATCAATCGTTATTGGTTTGTTAATGTTTATTAAAAAGACATATGCCAAATCATTAAATGTTTATGGGCAATATTATATTTGGATGCCTATCTTTTTGATGTTATTATTACCGTTTTTTCCTATCGGTAAAACCGTTTATGTATGGATGGATAAGCATGTTGTATCCGATGTAGCACAAAATACTTACATAACAAACAACGTGGCGCAGGCAGCAAGCGCTGATACCCCATGGCTACAGGATTTTTCCATATCGGTCGAGCGTGTGGCGCCCAGCAGTTTTATGTCGATAGTTGGTTATATATGGTTAGTGGGATTTTTTATATATGCGGGCTTTTTATTCATGTCTTCATTTCGTATATATACAATAACAAAATCCGCTGGCCGGATAGCAGATAGCCAATGGCTGGCTACCTTTGATGAGTGTAAAACGGCAACACATTTGAGGTTAAATATACATTTACTGCATTCGAAATATATAAAAACGCCGATATCGGTCGGTATTTTTAATCGCTCAGTTATCGTCCCTACGGATGTTATAAACGCATTAGACACAAACGAACAGCGATTTATCTTGATGCATGAGATGTATCACCTCAAAAGAAAAGATGTAATGATCAATTATTTGATGTGCGTAATTCAAGCGATATATTGGTTCAACCCCATAATCCGATATGCATTTGATACGATGCGTATCGAAAGGGAGATCGCTTGCGATATGTCCGTTATAAAGTCACTGTCCGATGAAAGCCGCGCTGATTATGGGCTCACGATATTAAAGTTTGCCGGATCAAATCGCTGCAAGACCCTTGCGGTTACGTCTGGCTTTGGTGGCACACAGAGCCATGTTTCGAGGCGCATCGAGCGTATCGTGTCCCATTCGGACACGCGTAAACCGTCAAAAGCTTCGTACATAACAAATGTGGTCATATTTGCACTGGTCTTTATACTCGTGGCTGTACAGGTTCCTCTGATGTCCGCATTTGCACTCGATACCGATCGATACACATTTGATAATAGAAACGTCGGCTACGAAGACCTTTCAGCGTATTTTGACGGATACGAGGGTTGCTTTGTATTGTATGACACAAACGCAGATCGATACTTGATTTATAATAAAGACAATGCCGTAACCAGGGTATCGCCTAACTCGACCTACAAGCTATACAGCGCGCTGATCGGTTTGCAAGAGGGCGTAATCACAGATGAAAACTCGACATTAGCATGGGATGGCATCCGGTATCCGTATGAAAACTGGAACAGCGATCATGATCTGCAGGGCGCGCTCAGAGACTCCGTGAATTGGTATTTTCAGGCTATAGACAGCGAGGTTGGCTACGAAAGACTAAAGGCGCATATTAAGAGAATCGGATATGGAAATGGCGATATCTCGGGTGGGGTTAAAACCTTTTGGCTGGAGTCCACGTTAAAGATCTCAGCTGTAGAGCAGGTTATGCAACTGCAAAGGCTGCAGGCAAATGACACGGCATTTTCGCCCGAGCATGTCGATACGCTAAAAAGGGCCATGAGGCTGTCGAATAACGCTAATGCCGATCTCTACGGAAAAACCGGCACCGGCACCGTAAACGACAGCAATGTGAATGGTTGGTTTGTCGGATTTGTAGATACACAACAGGGCGGCTATGTCTTTGCAACACATATTAGCGCCGCATCAAACGCAACAGGCAGCGAGGCTGCCAGGATCACGTTAAGTCTATTGTCGGACAAAGGCATTCTCAAATGAAGCATGACGTATATGCAAAAGGGGCTTTGCCCCTTTTTTGTTTGACTTTTTATTATTACAAGTGTAAGATATATTCCATAGTATTACGTGTGTAAGATATAGGAGGGTATATGAGACGGCGTAAAAGGTACATCGGATGGATAATATTTATTTTATGCATGGCTTTGTTGTATGCGGGGATCGGATTTGTCATGTATATGGAAAAGGAACTGGAAAACAAGAGAGTAGCCGCAGTCCCGGACAGCCTGACTCAATACATGAGTTACATAAACAGCAAGAGCTACGAAGAAATGTACATGATGCTGAGTACGCAGTCAAAAGAAGCCATGACACAAGAAGACTTTGTCGGACGAAACGCGAGCATTTATGACGGTATCGAGGTTACGGGTATAGAGGTAAGTGTTCATAAAGTCGAAGACGATAATGGTATGAAGATCGTTAATTATGAGACAAAGATGATAACCATTGCGGGAGAGGTGAGCTTTCCAAACAGGGCTGTGTACATATTGGAGCAGGAACCAACCGGTGCATTCTGGGAAAAGATAGCACCCATAACCATAAAGCTGGAATACCGCTTGGTATGGAATTCTCAATTGATATTCCCCGCACTATCTCCGACGGATAAGGTGCGTGTAAACAAGGTAGAGGCAGAGCGCGGTGAGATATATGACAGAAATGGGGATATGCTCGCGGGTAAGGGTGTGGCGTCGTCTGTGGGTTTTGTACCCGGAAAGATGGGCGAGGACAAGGAGCTCTGCGTGGAGCAGGCGGCTGCCATATTGAACATGAAACCAGAGACGATCCGGAAGAAGCTGCAGGCCTCGTATGTAAAGGACGATACATTCGTACCTCTAAAAACCATGAAGAAATTTCCGGAGGATGACGCGGCATCGGAATGGAAGGCGGGACCAGAGGATGATGAACCAGAGGCTATTAAGGAACAGAAAGCACTACTGGAGGCGTTATTAAAGATACCGGGCATAAAGGTTATCACTGTGCCGATGCGTTCATATCCGCTTGCAAATAAGGCCTCGCACCTGACCGGGTACATACAAAACGTTACCGCAGAGGATCTGGAAAGCCTGGAGGGCAAGGGCTACGGGGCCAACAGCGTCATCGGGAAAACAGGACTTGAAAAGATACTGGAGGAGCGGCTGCATGGCGTGGATGGCTACGAGGTCATAATAGTCGATAAGAACGGAAAGAAGAAAGAAACGATTGCGATCCGGGCCAAGCAGGACGGTGAAAAGATAAAGCTTACGATAGACGCGCATCTACAGAAATTGCTGTTTGACCAATTGAACGGCGACAAGGCTACGGCGGTTGCGATGAACCCGTTGACCGGGGAGGTATTGGCGCTTGTGAGCACTCCATCGTATGACGCAAACGATTTTATCTTTGGTATGTCGCAGGAACAGTGGGACATGCTCAATCAGGATGAGCAAAAGCCGTTATTCAATCGCTTTAAGGCTGCGCTGGTGCCGGGATCGGGCTTTAAGTCCGTAATAGGAGCGATAGGCTTGACGACCGGTGCGTTTGATCCTGATGATAACTTCGGTCACAGCGGCAAGAGTTGGCAAAAGGACGCAAGCTGGGGGCGTTATCGTATAACGACCACAAAGGAATATAGCGAGGATGCCGTACTAAAGAACGCGTTGATATACTCGGATAATATATATTTCGCAAAGGCTGCGCTAAAGATCGGTGCAGAAACCCTACGTGAGCAGCTGTTAAAAATCGGTTTCGATGAACGCATACCATTTGAATATGGACTGTATTCATCGTTGTATTCAGCGAGCGAGGGCTTCGATTCGGAGATACAGCTTGCAGACAGCGGTTATGGGCAGGCGCAGATATTGGTAAATCCGATCCATATGGCTTCGATCTACTCGGCATTTTTAAACGATGGCAACATGCTCAAGCCTCGTCTGTTTCAAGAAGACAACAAGGCCCCTGAGGTATGGAAAACGGGGGCATTTACAAAGGAAGCTGCGGAAACCGTCAGACAGGATCTCATAGCGGTAGCCGAGCGATCATATAAAATTATCGGTCAGAAAATGCCTGTGCAGCTGGCCGGAAAGACCGGAACAGCCGAGATAAAACAATCAAAAGAGGATAGGGAGGGCACGGAGCTCGGCTGGTTCAATGTCTTTACAGCCGAACGCGACGCACGCAATCCGATATTGATTATCGCGATGATCGAGGATGTAAAGGATCGTGGCGGCAGCGGATATGTCATCCCGAAGGTGAATGCAGTATTACAGAATTGGGAGTATTACAGATGAGCAAAAGGATTTGGGTAATCATATTATCCATGATTTTTATCGGGATGCTTAGCGCCTGCGAATACGAGGAAACTAACATCGAGGACATCGAAAAGGAGACCTTCGCTACAAACAATCGAAACAACATGGATGACCTAAGCAGCTTGGATGAATATTCTCGCTCATCTATTTCGGAACTGCGCCGTCTTTGGTCAGAGTTTGAGCAAGCCAAATACATCGACGAAGATCCAACGGCGTTGTTCAAAAAATCGGAATACCTTTCAAAGCTGAAATCATATATGTCGGATAGGCGATGCCTTGCGGTTACACCCAGTGAGCTGTCCGTATACCTAAATCAATATGGGTTTGATGGGTCGGAGAAAATCATTGAAATAAACGGTATATCCTGTACGGTGAGGGTAATTAGCTATGCGGTAGATTATTACGTTCAGTCCCTCACGGATATCCCCGATACACCAAATAAATATATATTTGTACAGTGCTGGAATGAGAATGAATTTATTTTTCAAACACTGTCGGACGGTGATATCAATGTCGCCACGGATTTTCTATTGGCCGCTGTAGACAACGATACAGGCATAGACGAGCACATGCAGCTACTTTTATATGGCTATTCAACCGAATATTATCCGCATCCAACATTTGTATGGGGCTGGCGGATGGAGGATATGTGCTTTGTAGAACACGATATTTCGGACATGATGGAAATAGATGCGCACGACTATGTAATAACCTCATTTCAAGAGAACACGGAACAGTATCGCAAGTGGATAATACGAACAAATGGCCCTTTTGTCAGGGTTGACAAAAGGGCCACGGCTGAAGAGGCGATGGTTATACCTGCGGATTATTTGACATATGAGAGTTCGATTGATGACCAAACAAACGAGATACGTTTTTCAGTGTTGAATAATCACAATAGCGAAAAACCGTCTACGCTTAAGCTCCGATTAAAAACCTTCTACAAACCTATCTACGACTAACTGCCTAAACTCTTGCGACAGCGTTGCGAAATAGGCCGTAAATCCCGTCACACGAACCACGAGATCCGGGTAAAGCATCGGATCCTCGTGGGCCTTCATGAGCTTTTCCCCATCGAGAATGTTTATGTTTATCAGCGTGCCGCCCATGTCCACATGGGTGCGCAGCAGTCGCTCGACGTTGTCGAGGCCGCCCTCCATAGCCGACAGCTTTGGATCCATTTCGAGCTGCAGCGGGCATGTATTGCCGTAAGCGGTCTGCGCACGCGCGATACCGGTAGCCATGGCCGTCGATGCTCCGTCCTTGCGAAAGCCCGGGTTCGGGTTTGCGCCGTGCGTAACGGGTGCATGAGCGAATCTGCCGTCCGGTGTTGCGCCGACGGTCTTGCCGTATGCGATCGTGCTGGACCACGAAAACCAACCGGGCACAAGCTGACGACGTCCGGGCATCGGCTGTTCCTTCACGATCTGCGCAAACGAGCTGCTGATACGATGCGCCCATCTGTCTCCGAGGGAGTTGCCTTGGCAATACTTCTCCGAGGCCTTGAGCATCAAGCGGATACGTTCGTTCTGCGTGCCCGTAAAATTCTGCTCGAGAGCCGTAAATAACTCGGGCCATGTAAGGATACCTTCCTTTTCGATACGCTGCTCGAGCGCAGCAAAGGAATCCGCTACCGTACCCAAGCCTACGCCGTCTACGCCCATCGTGAGATATTTAGCGCATACGGATATGTCCTCGGCGTTTTCGATCGTATTCTCCATCATTAGGTTCATCACGAGCTCGGGCATGACCTTGTGCTGGTGATCCAGATGATGATTGATCCCCTTGGCGGTGATCTCGACAGCCTTTACAAGATGTGCTTGCATACGATCAAACAAGCCCTGAACCGAATAATTACCCTGTTCCTTCATTTCATATAGTGCGACCTCAAAGACCTTCGCAACATTGATCTTTACACAGTCATTGATCGGATACTCTACACCCGGGATTGCCATCCAGTTACATCCGACCGCAATACGCTTGCGCGCGTCAGCCTTTGTTACGCCCTCGTTTTTCATGAAGTTCATGAGACCCTTGTCGCCCGAGAACCTCGGCCATGCGTTTCTGTCCTCAAACAGATAATATACAGCCTTTTTTACAAAGTCCGGATCGATCTTTTCGTGTATGCGTACGGTCAGGTTCACCGAGATGTTCAGCAGATGTGCGGCCTCCAAGATAAGGAATGACAGCGGGTTCGTCAGGTCGTTGTCAAATTCATCCGCTCCCGAGAGCTGATAATAATGTGTCTCGTTCAATAACAGATTTGCCAATATAAAACGTGCCTTGTCATCGTCGATCAAGCCGCTTTCCTTGTCCTGTTTGTAAAACGGATAGAGGATCACGTCCAGGTTACAGCCAGCGCCGTCGCGGTCATACATACGAGAGAGGGTATTAAACCACGCGATCCATTGGCATGCCTGAAGCAAGGTCTTTGGCGCATCTGTGACGATCGCTTCGTTGGCCGCGATCATTTCCTTTAACGTAGCGGCGATATCGCTGTCCATTTCCTCTGCGAGCATAGCCTTTGCATGCTCGATATGCCTAAGAATAAAACCCTGCATGGCAGTCAGAACCGTTTCCTCAGCTTTCAAAAATTCGAGCTTCTCGCCTTGAACGTTTTTCATCGAGGTACGGATGCGATCGAGTATCCCGCCGAAGCCCTGTGATATGCCAATGTTGTAATCACATGCGCAATGCGCGTCCGCGCCGATGCCGGATCCGATATGGTACAGCTCTTGATATGGCTTGAGCTCGTCGTAAGGGAAATATTTCTCATAGGCTGCGGAGGTGTTACGGTACATGGACATCATATCGGCCCAACGCCCGGCCAAGATCTCGAGGCGGTCTATGTACAGCGGATGATTCTCGACAAACGCCTTGAAATTCTCGGCGTTACCCTTCGGGCCGAACATAAAATCCTCGCCCTCGTTGTAAATGGGATTAAAATGGTAGCCCTCAGGCTTTGGTACCGTGCCGTAGTCATCACCGTCCATATAACCCTGCTGCTGTTTCTTTTCGATTGTATGCCTGATCTTTGTTTCCTTTAACGCCTTTAAACGTTGTTCGTAAGTCATGATTTATCCTCCATACACTATGTTATCAATCCGTACATTCAATCCGTGACCACGCGCGGCATCGGCCAAAGCCTTCATCGTCTGCGCGTCGGTCTTTTTATATGCCTCGGGCTTGAAATGTACGGAAGTGGCCTTTGACATCCCGAGAGGGTGGTAGTTCAGCAATTCGTAGTACAATATCCCCTTTAGCCCGGCTAAAAAGCCCGCTATAGCAGAGATCTCATCGACACTATCGTTAATACCCGCGATCACGGGCGTACGTACGATCAATTGCGCACCGTTTTCGGATGCCGCGGCAATATTGCGCAGCACTGCGTCGTTGCGTTGTCTTGTATATAGCTTATGCCTCTCGGGATCAAAGAGCTTCAAATCGCACATCACGAGATCACACAACGCGCAGACCTCCAACACCGTATCGGTCTCAACGCTCATATTTGTCTCTATCGCGGTATGTATACCCGCCGATCTGAGGCTCGTTAATAACTCCTTTAGAAAATCCGCTTGCAGCATTGGTTCGCCGCCGGAAACGGTTACACCGCCAAAATCACCGTAGTAGGGCCTATCAAGCTCGATCTGTGCGAGTACCTGCGAAACGCTCATTTCCGTGCCGCAGATTTCCTTCGCGCCCGAAAAGCAGCCGCTTTCGCACATGCCGCAGCCGATGCATTTGTCCGGATTTGTGAGGGTTTCTGAGCCGCGAAAGACAGTCTCCGGGTTGTGACACCACCGGCAGCGCATGTTGCAACCCTTTAAAAACACTGTCGTACGTATGCCGGGACCGTCGTGCACACTGCAATGCTGTATGTCTGAGATCAATCCTGTTGCTGTCATAGTTTCCTCCGTTACTTAACCGAATCGCGTTCGACTATGGAGCTGGGGTTGTAGTAACGCTGCAGCGCCGAACGCGGATTTTGCAAACGATTCAACATCAAGGCTATACTCTGCTCCGCAATGGCCTTTCTATCGATCTGAACCGTTGTTAATTTTGGTACGATAAAATCACATATGCTCGCGTTGTCAAAGCTTATGACCGATACATCCTCGGGTATGCTGATGCCCTTTTGCGTGAGCGTGCGTATGAGCATGACTGCGGATTTGTCGCAGTGGCAGACAAACGCGTCGGGCATATCCTCTGGGACTTCGATATCGACGATGTATTCGCCTGAGAGTGGATTGTTGTTTGAAAGCTGCCAGCTGTCGTTATATGCGAGTCCGTTTAGTTTTAACGCCTTTAGATAGCCGAAATAGCGATCACATATGCTTGAGGTCTGGGTGATGTTGCCTACAAAGCCGATTCGTTTATGACCGCGCTTGATTAAGTAATTCGTTACCTCATAACCCATGTAGTAATTGTCCGAGATCACGCAGTCCATCGGGAAGTCCGCGTTGTAGAAGTCAATGGCAATAAAGACCGTGTTGATGCCCATTAGTTTAGTAAGATATGACGGAGACAATTCGCCGCATAAAAAAATGCCGCTGTAGCTGTCGGTCATCAATTGGGGAGGCAGCTCGTTTTGTGTCTCAAGCTCCGTGTCTATGACAAAGTATCGCAGATTGTAATCAGACTTTGTGCAGTAATTGTTTATGTAGTAGTAGATCGTCGTGTAAAACGTGTCGTCCTCGAGGAAGAATC
>CAYURR010000011.1:0-34256 GCA_964446745.1 uncultured Defluviitaleaceae bacterium
GCTGCGGCGGCATCGGTGATTACCATCTGAGCCATTTGATCGATTTTGATGACATCAACCTTGCGGGCTTTTGCGATCTGATCGAGGAGCGCGCCGAAGACTTTGCGACTCGCATGGCCGAAAAGACCGGCAAAAAACCCGGGGTATACACAAACTTTATTGACATGTACAACGAAATCCAGCCCGACGCGGTGTTTATCTGTGTGCCTCCGGACTGCCATGGTGATATAGAGCGAGAAACCATCAATCGCAAGATACATTTCTTTGTAGAAAAGCCCGTGGCATTAGACATGGCTCTCGCATATGAAATCAGGGACAAGGCAGAGGCCGCAGGGCTGATCACGGCCTCGGGCTTCCAGTGCCGCTATTCCAATCTCGTTGAGCCGAATATCGAATTTCTAAAGACCCACCAGGTCCCGTATGTTAACTGCACACGCGTAGGCGGCATACCGGAGGTTAAATGGTGGAAGAATAAGAAGACCTCGGGCGGCCAGCTCGTTGAACAGGCGATCCATCAGCTCGACATACTGCGTTATGTGTTCGGCGAACCGAAGACCGTGTTCTCATTTGCGGCACGTGGCTTTGTACAGGGTGATGCGGATTACGATACCGATGATCTGACCACGACCGTCGTACGCTTCGAAAGCGGCGCGCTCGCAACGATCGGCGTAGGCTGCTACGCAACCACCGGCGAATCCTTTGACAGCAAGATCACGTTCAGTTCATCGGATTGCAGAGCCGATCTGACGATCCTCGGAGAGTTCAAGATCTACGGAACCACACCGACCGAAACCGCCGACAACAACGGCCTTATCGTCAAGGGTGACGGCACGATGAAGGCCGGAGCCGGACAAGCCGTTGTATATAAGCAGGATGGCGATGCGGGCATACTCTGCGACCGTACCTTCATCGACGCTGTTATAACAGGCGACGCTTCAAAGATCCGTTCGCCGTATGCGGACGCGTGCAAGTCCTTAGCATTCGGGCTGGCTTGCAATGAGTCCATGGAAAAGGGTATAGCCATTAATCTATGAAATCCGTTTCTCAGAAATTAATCGTTCCGTTTGCCTGCTGCATTGTTATTATGTCGCTGATACTTCCGTTGATATCGGTTTTTTTCCTTGCCCGAAACGGAATTGGGCCTGCGAGCCTCGATAATGATATCGTTACTGTCGATTACAATCACCTCCTACGGTTCTTATTGTTTTCATATGGCATTACCGCGGTTATTGATGCCTCCGTTATTATTCTTCTGTATTTTCAGATAAAAAATACCGTCACGGAACCAATAAATAAAATCCGCTCCGCCGCGATGCATTTAGCCGCGTACGAAACGGATTATCAGTTGGAGGTCCGCACCGATGACGAGATCGGTGATGTTGCGGAGATACTGAACGGATTTCTGAGGGACGCGATCAAGGATTTAAGAAATAAAGAAACAATGATAGCCGATAGTATGAGTTACGCGGGTAAGATACAGCATAACATACTGCCGTCGGACGATATATTCAACCAGGTATTTAAGGACTACAACATCATATGGTGTCCGCGCGAGGAGGTCGGCGGGGATCTGTATTGGATGTCCGCGCATGACAACGGTGCCGTGCTCGTGCTCTGTGACTGTACAGGGCACGGCATACCGGGTGCGCTGATGACTATGCTCGTCGCATCCATTTTGACCTCTTTGGTAAAGCTCCACAACTATCAAAACCCGGCCGACATCATGTGGGAAATGGAAAAGCGACTTTCGGTTATAATAAATATGAATAAGCCCGAGAGTATCTCAGATATACGTGACGGGCTCGATATCCTGATCATGTTTATTCAAAAAGACGGCACTATACGCCTCTCATCAGCTAACATGAACCTCTTTGTCTGCGACGGTCAAACGGTTAATGTATACAAAGGCCAGCGCATACACATAGCTGAGGGCACATTAAAAGGTCCCGAGATTATAAAGACCATCGACATACCCGCAAACCCAAACAATGTCTATTACGTGGCGACGGACGGCTTCTTTGATCAGGTTGGCGGCGAAAAGAACATCCCGTTCGGTCATACGCGTTTTAAAAACACCGTACTCTCCAACCACGGGCACGACTTAAACATAGTTACGGATATCCTGTGGAGCACATTCAGCGAATACAAGGGCAGTCAACAACAAAGGGATGACATCACACTAATAAGTTTTCGGGGGTTGTATCAATGACAAATCTGTACGATAACGAACGCTTTGTATTGGACGAGGCCAAGTCCTATCTCGAATCCCTGCCGGACGGATCGATGGTGGATGCTGCGCTGTTTCGCCATATGGTGGAGCAATATGAGCATCTACTGAACCAGACCATAAAGATCACGCGGTTTTCCGATAAGATCGCCGAAAAGCTCAACGAGCACAAGAATATGCTCATGAGCCAGATCAATATCGACGAATTGACGGGTCTGTACAATAGACGATATCTCTATGACGTGCTGGATCGTTATATCCGCTCGGATACGCGCTTGGGCGTGCCGTTATCGATCATCATGCTTGATATAGATTTCTTCAAAAACTACAACGACCGCTACGGTCATCTCGAGGGCGATAACTGCTTGCGCAAGGTTGCAAAGGGTATTACATCCTGCGTCAAACGCGCAGGGGATTTTGTATCGCGTTACGGCGGTGAGGAGTTTATCGTCACGATGCCCAATACCGACAAGGTCGGGGCGATAGAGGTTGCCACTACGATATTGCGTGAGATACGAAACCTAAAGATACCGCATGCGGGCAACAAGTGCTCCGAATATGTAACGATATCAGCCGGTACTACCTCCGCTGTACCCACGTCCCAATCCAACTGCGACGTATTTATAAAGACTGCCGACATAGCGCTATACAGATCAAAAACCAACGGACGCAACCAGGCAACCTATCTGGATCTCGGAGGGGCAGAGTAATGAAACCAAATCCGAAGGTCGACCTGTTCGATGCTTACCGCAACATAAAAGACAATGCAATCCAGTTCTTTTATTGCGGACCGATATCACAGGACGGTTTTGAGGGGATAGCGGTCGCACTGCGCCGAAGCCTGAGCCTCAGTAAGCTGAGCACGGATGTTTCGTATTCGATCTTTTCCGTGTTTGTCGAACAAATACAAAACGCGATCCACTATTCCTCGGATCGCTTTATATTCAATGACGGCGAAATGACAAACGTTGTAGTCATGCTCGGTGATACCGAAAACGGGTATTACATGCAGTGTGGCAACAAGGTACATAAGTCAGACAAGCAACGTTTAGCAGACAAGATAAACCAAGTCAACGGCCTCACAAAGGATGAACTCAAGCAGCTCTACAAGGAACGCCGAAAGCAGCCGTCCGAGCCGCAGAGCAAGGGAGCTGGTCTCGGGCTGATAGAAATGGCGCGCCGTTCAGACGGGCCGATAGCGTTTAGCTTTGCGGATGTCGACGACGAATGCGCGTTCTTTACACTATATGTTACTATCGGAGGTAAGCATGTTTAAGCTGGAAAAACCGAAAACCGTTTCCACACCACAGGTCATCATAGACGAGGAAAACGGATATATGATGTTTTCGGGCGAGTCGTTTCCCGAGAACGTGTCAAAATTTTATGATGAGATAACAGACTGGCTGCAAACATATTTGGAGGGTGACTTCAGCGAGTTCGTATTTGATTGCGCGCTTGCGTATTTTAACAGCAGCACGTCAAAGCTTCTGATGAATATCTTTGAGCTGATGGATAATGCCGTAACCTCCTCTAATAGCATCACGGTTAATTGGATGTGCAGCCCGGATAACGACATCATCATCGAATGCGGCGAGGAGTTCGCGGAGGATTTTACGAATATCAAGTTCGTGATACAAAAGTCACTCGCGTAACGGAATTTTATTCATCCCATCGCGAGCCGCAGCAAAAACACAATCAGACTCACAATCCCGATAAATATCAATACAAACGGCCCCAACACCGAGAACGCCGCGATAATCATCGCGGTCAGATCACCCTTTTCAAGACGCAGCCTTTCAGGTTTTTGCTCCATATAGACGGCTTTTCTATCGTCGGTGCTGTCAGGGCTATCAGGAAGGTTCGCTTTTTTTATGCGCTCGAGGTCCTCCTCCACGCGCCTCCTGTTTGAAAAGAACATAACATTTCCACCCTTCCCCTACCCTAATGCAAGCTATATGAAGTATTCTACAGAATAATCCTGGTTTATACAACATAAAAACACCTACCATGGATTTTCACGGATAAGAATGGATTCACACGGATAATATACATTTATGTTGATATCCGTGTAAATCCTTTAAAATCCGTGGTAACCCGTGGTAGGTGTTTTTCTACTTTACAACGATCTAAACAACGCCGTCTGCGTTACGGGTCCGGCTATACCGTCTGCTTGCAGGCCGTTATCCCTCTGGAAATCTCTGACTACGGATGCCGTCTTGTCGCCGTAGATCCCATCGGGCACGACCGGGTAGCCTTTTAGATACAATGCCGCCTGTACCAGGTAAACGATATTTCCTCGCATGCCGTTTCTTACGGTACGCAATGCCGAGGCCGTGGCGGGCCCAAATGCCCCATCCACTGTTAGTCCTGCGTAGAACTGTCGGTTCAGCTCTGTCTGCAAGCCCTTGATGATAGCCTGCTTCGTCTTTGCACCCGCAACACCGTCCACCACGAGGTTTGCATTGTAGCGTTGATTTAACACCGATTGAATATTCTTGACTACGGCGTTGCCCGTATAGGTTCCGGGTGACGGCACAGGCGGGGGAGGCGGAGTGGGCACCGGCGTTGGTGCGGGCGTTGAAGTCGGAAATACCTGCATAATCCCGCCTGCTATCGCGCTCGCCATCTTGTTTACGTCGAACCTGGCCATGTCCTGTGGGTTGTTTATAAAGGCCATTTCCACCAACACTGTGGGAGCCTTTGATAGGCGTATGATGCCGAGCGTGTCTTGACCGCGCGCGTTGACCGACGTCTTTATCCCTCTGTCCTTAAAACCCAGTGCGACGATCCTGTTATTGATAGCCTGTGCGAGCGCTTTCCCTTTTCCGTTGTCCATGATGCTGTAAAAGGTTTCCGTGCCACTGCCCGGCGTACCCGCATTACTGTTCATGTGAACCTCGACCACCGCATCGACCCCTTGATTGTTTGCGAGGGTCGCATCAGCGGTTATACTCCTGTTCTTATCCGTAGTTCGGTTGTTTATAACCTCATATCCGTTTTGACGCAGGATGTTCGTTACCGCATTTGACACCGCAAGGTTTATATCCTTTTCGCGCAGCCCGTTTGCTGTCGCGCCCGGATCCTCCCCGCCATGCCCTGCGTATACAGCGATTTTTGGCATAGTCGTCACTCACTTCACAAAGTGCATTCTGCTACTATGTTATGTCCAGTGGGTATTACTTGTGAGAGCGACATTCGTTACCGACGGCATCTTGACAACAATTCACTCTTATGATACCATGCGACACATTGTTATGAACTTTTGGGAGGAAATTATGAATTACCCGTCTACCTACACATTTGCATGGCTTTGGTGGAACTCTGTTGAATTAAACAGGGTCACTTTGCGTGCAGAGGATTTGGTGATTTAGGTAGTTTCCCACTAAATACAACCCCCTCGGTTTACGAAAGTGAGCCGAGGGGGTTTTTATTTTTTTTCTTACTTTATCAAGGAGGTTATTTAATGCAAAGGCCAACACTCGATGAGATCAAATCCATCTCGACCGACTATGACATCATACCGATAAGCCGTGAGCTCTATGCCGATATGCTCACCCCCATCGGGGTATTAAAGGCGCTGCAGAGTGCGGACAATCACTGTTTTCTACTCGAAAGTGTAGAGGATGCAAAGAAATGGGGCAGATATTCCTTCTTGGGTTATGAACCGATATTGGAAATGACCTGCCACAACGGGAGCACATCGGCAAACCCCAGCGATCAGATAAAGCAGATCATGTCGCAATACAAATCGCCCGTATTTGATTATCTGCCGTCGTTTACGGGCGGGCTGGTCGGGTATTTTTCTTACGACTATATAAAATACAGCGAGCCTAGTCTAAAGCTCGATGCGAACGATGAGGAGCAATTTAACGATGTGGATCTGATGCTTTTTGATAAGGTCATTGCGTTTGATAATGTTAAGCAAAAGGTAATCATCATCGTAAACGCCCGCACAAATGATTTGGTACACGAATACGAAAAAGCAACAGCCGAGCTCGATAAAATTGAGCGCTTGATCACCTCGGGAATAAGCGCACGTCCTACATACGGACATATGACCTCCGAACTGAAGCCGCTGTTTAGCCGTGAGGAATATTGCGGGATGGTTGAGCGTGCCAAGAACTATATCCGCGAGGGTGACATATTTCAGGTCGTGCTATCCAACCGATTTGAAGCCGGGTTTGAGGGCAGCCTGCTCGATACATACAGGGTCTTACGTACAACCAATCCCTCGCCGTACATGTTTTATCTGGGTAGCGACAACATCGAGCTTGTGGGTGCTTCTCCGGAAACCCTCGTCAAGCTTGAAAACGGTGTGCTGCACACCTTTCCGCTCGCCGGCTCGAGACCGCGCGGCGAAACGCAAGACGAGGATACGATGCTCGAGCGCGAGCTTTTATCGGACGAAAAGGAGTTGGCCGAGCACAACATGTTGGTCGACTTAGGACGAAACGATCTCGGAAAGATCAGTAAATTCGGAACTGTAGAGGTTGAAAGCTATATGTCCGTACTAAAATTTTCACATATTATGCACATCGGTTCGACCGTAAGAGGGGTCATCCGAGACGATAAAACGGCGATAGATGCGATCTCAGCCGTGCTACCCGCCGGAACGCTCTCGGGTGCGCCTAAGATAAGGGCCTGTGAGATAATCAACGAGATTGAAAACAACAAGAGAGGCATCTACGGCGGCGCCATTGGGTATATCGATTTCAACGGTAACATGGATACCTGTATAGCGATACGCCTCGTGTTTAAGAAAAACGGCAAGGTCTTTATCCGCTCCGGCGCGGGTATTGTCGCAGACAGTGTTCCGGAAAAGGAATATGAGGAGTGCATAAATAAATCAAAGGCTGTTATAAATGCGCTAAAACTTTCAGAGGGAGGCCTTGACAGATGATTTTATTGATCGATAACTACGACAGCTTTTCATACAACCTATATCAGATGATCGGCGGCATAAACCCGGATATAAAGGTCATCAGAAACGACGAGCTGAATATCTCGCAGATATCCGAGTTAAACCCTACACACATCGTTATCTCACCTGGTCCCGGCAAGCCATCAGACGCGGGGATATGTATCGACGTGATACGCGAGCTCGGTGCAAGATTTCCTGTTTTAGGTGTATGCCTGGGCCATCAGGCCATATTCGAAGCGTTTGGCGGCACCGTCTCCTACGCACAAAGGATCATGCATGGCAAGCAGTCTCAGGTCTCGCTGGATTTGAATTGCCCGTTATTCAGAGGCATGCACAGCAATATCAATGTCGCGCGATATCATTCACTTATCGCCATCAAGGAGACATTGCCGAGCGAGTTGCTGATCACATCCCAAACACTGGACGGGGAGATCATGGCCATATCACACAAAAAACACAAAATCTACGGCGTACAATTCCACCCCGAGTCCATATTGACACCGCAGGGTAAATCCATCATTAAAAATTTCTTGGAGGCATGTTAGATGATTAAAGAAGCGATTATTAAACTCTCGAAGCGAGAAAACCTAACTTACGAGCAAGCCGAGCAGGTCATGGACGAGATCATGAGCGGTGCCGCGAGCGATGTGCAGCTCGCTTCTTACCTGACGGCGCTCTCGTTAAAGGGCGAGACCATAGAGGAGATAACAGCGTCGGCCTCCGGTATGCGAAAGCATTGCGTGAAGCTGCTGCACGAGCAAAATGTGCTCGAGATCGTAGGAACGGGTGGTGACCAGTCCCACAGCTTTAATATCTCCACAACATCAGCGATCATCGTTTCGGCGGCGGGCGTGCCTATCGCGAAGCACGGCAATCGTTCGGCTTCAAGTAAATGCGGCTCCGCCGATGTCTTGGAGGCGCTGGGGGTTAATATCTCAGTACCGCCCGAAGCCAGTGCCGCTATGCTCGACAAAATAGGCATCTGTTTCCTGTTTGCCCAGAACTACCACATAGCCATGAAATATGTAGCGCCTGTTCGCCGCGAGCTCGGTATCCGCACCGTGTTCAACATCATCGGTCCACTCTCAAATCCGGCCGGGGCTAATATGGAGCTGCTCGGTGTCTATGAAGAGGCACTCGTCGAGCCTATAGCAAAGGTTCTCGCCAATCTCGGTGTTAAAAACGCCATGGTCGTATACGGACAGGATGGCTTTGATGAAATATCCGTATCCGCGCCTACAACCGTTTGTGAGGTCAAGGGCGGCTGGGTGCGCTCGTATGAAATAAGCCCCGAGCAATTTGGCTTTAAACTGCACAAAAAATCCGATCTCACAGGCGGTGATGCGAAGGAAAACGCGGCAATAATCAGGAGGATATTGAGCGGAGAAAAGGGAGCCATGCGTGACGCTGCGATACTCAATTCCGCAGCGGCTCTATACGTAGCGAAGGAGATCTCGTTCGAGGCCGCCATAGACGAGATTATACGTACCATAGACAGCGGCAGGGCCATGGAACAGCTTGAACTGTTTATCAAATTATCCAATGATATAAACAAATAACATAATGGATTGAGGTGATTAAATGTTTTTAGACAGGATCGTTAAATCAACCGCGGAACGCATAGCAAAAATTAAAGCCGACTTTGACTTCCCGTTTGAACAGGCCCTCAGAGGCGGCGATATCTCTTTTATATGCGAGGTCAAAAAGGCCTCACCATCAAAGGGCATTATCGCGGAGGATTTCCCGTACTTGGATATCGCGAGATCATACGAACATGCGGGAGCCGCGGCTGTCTCTGTGTTGACGGAGCCAGAATTCTTCTTAGGCAGTGATGAATATTTGAGGGAGATAAGCAACATAATCAGCATACCTACACTGCGCAAGGACTTTATCATAGACCCGTATCAGATATATGAGGCCAAGCTGTTGGGTGCATCTGCTGTGCTTTTTATCGCGGAGATACTGGATCAGAATACGCTATCTGAATACATAAAAACAGCCGACAGCTTAGGATTGTCGGCATTGGTTGAGAGTCACAGCCTCGAACAGATGAAAAAGGCGTTGGCCGCAGGCGCGAGGATAATAGGCGTTAATAATCGTAACCTCGAGACCTTCGAGGTAGATATAACTACAAGCATCAAGCTCCGCGAATATGTACCGCCCGACAAGATATTCGTGTCCGAGAGCGGTATCACAAATGCTTTGGACATACAAATGCTTCGCGATCACAATGTCGATGCCGTGCTGATCGGTGAGACCCTGATGCGCAGCGACAATAAAAGGCTCATGCTCGATACTCTGCGAGGTGCTAAATGAAAATAAAGATATGCGGGATTATGCGTGAATGCGATATGGACTATATCAACCTCGCGCAGCCCGATTATATAGGATTTATATTTGCGCCCAGCAGACGTAGGATAACCGCCGAAGCCGCAGCGGGGTTTAAGTCCAGATTGAGCAACCACATCTTAGCCGTAGGTGTCTTTGTCGATCAGGATGTCGATCTTATCAATAAATTGGTTGATGACAAGATCATCGATATAGTCCAGCTCCACGGCAGCGAGAGTGATGATTTTATCCGAATGATTAACGCACCCACGATTAAGGCCTTGCGCATCGGCGAGGATATCAATTGCTCATCTGAATTTCTACTATTCGACGGTATAAAAGCGGGTAGCGGCGAGAGCTTTGATTGGTCGATGCTACCCAAAACAGATAAACCGTTTTTTATAGCCGGGGGTATCAACATAGACAACATCGATCAGGCTATGGCTTTAGAGCCATATGGCATCGATATTTCCAGCGGTGTTGAGACAGACGGCTTTAAGGATAAGCAAAAAATTATTGAAATAGTTGGGAGAGTACGCAATGGATAATGGTAGATTTGGTATTCACGGGGGACAGTATATACCCGAAACGCTAATGAACGAAATCATCAATCTCGAGAAACAATATGCGTTTTACAAAAACGACAAGGCGTTTAACGACGAGCTTTCCGGTTTACTCAACAGTTACGCCAATCGTCCGTCGCTGTTATATTACGCGGAGAAAATGACGGCTGACCTGGGCGGCGCGAAGATCTATTTAAAGCGTGAGGATCTGAACCATACGGGATCACACAAGATCAACAACGTGCTCGGTCAAGCATTGCTCGCAAAGAAAATGGGCAAGACACGCGTAATAGCAGAGACTGGAGCCGGGCAGCACGGTGTCGCCACCGCTACAGCCGCGGCACTCTTGGGGCTTGAATGCGAGATATTTATGGGCAAGGAGGACACGGAGCGGCAGGCATTAAATGTGTATCGCATGGAGCTGTTGGGCGCGAAGGTCAATGCCGTCACGAGCGGCACGATGACATTAAAGGACGCCGTAAACGAAACGATGCGCGAATGGGTCTCTCGTGTACACGACACCCACTACGTGCTCGGGTCCGTGATGGGTCCACACCCCTTCCCTACGATCGTACGCGATTTCCAAAGTATTATCAGCAAAGAGGCCCGGGAACAAATCCAAAAAGCCGAAGGCAGATTACCCGACTGCGTCGTTGCATGTGTCGGTGGCGGCAGCAATGCAATGGGTATGTTCTATCATTTCATCCCGGATAAATCTGTCCGTCTCATAGGCTGCGAGGCCGCAGGGCACGGGATTAATACAGACAAACACGCAGCGACTATCGCAAAGGGTCGCTTGGGGGTTTTTCACGGCATGAAATCATATTTTTGTCAGGATGCCCACGGGCAGATCGCACCCGTGTATTCCATATCGGCAGGGCTTGACTATCCCGGCATAGGCCCGGAGCACGCACACCTGCACGACATCAAACGCGCCGAATACATACCCATTACAGATGACGAGGCCGTCGAAGCATTTGAATATCTGTCAAAGGCTGAAGGGATCATCCCTGCCATAGAGAGCGCGCATGCGATTGCACATGTCAGAAAGCTCGCGCCCACTATGGGCAAGGACAACATCATCATCGTGTGTCTCTCAGGCCGTGGTGACAAGGACGTCGCATCGATCGCAAGATATAAGGGGGTCAATATCCATGAGTAGAATAAATACTGCATTTGAAAACGGAAAGGCATTCATAGGATTTGTGACTGCCGGAGATCCCAATATACAAAAGAGCATGGACTACATACTCGCCATGGCAGAGAGTGGCGCTGACCTAATTGAGATCGGCATACCATTTTCGGACCCAATAGCAGAGGGCAAGGTCATAGAGGCCGCAAATGTTCGCGCATTGTCTGCGGGCACTACCTGCGATCAGGTGTTTGAGCTCGTTGCGTCGGTGCGCAATAAAACAAACATCCCGCTTGTGTTTCTGACCTATCTCAATCCGGTGTTTAACTATGGTTATGAGCGATTCTTTAAACGCTGTAATGAGGTCGGCATAGACGGCATTATCATCCCGGATATGCCTTATGAGGAACGCGGGGAGCTATTGCCGTTTGCTAATAATAACGGTATTGATGTAATCTCATTAATCGCGCCCACATCAGACGAGCGCATATCACAAATCGCCAAGGACGCTACAGGCTTTATATATGTCGTTTCATCCATGGGTGTAACCGGTGTCAGGAGCGAGATAAAGACAGATATCGCCTCTATCACAGATACCGTCAGACACGTCACAAAAACGCCTGTGGCTATCGGCTTCGGCATATCAACACCCGAACAGGCAAAGCAAATGTCGACCTACGCAGACGGCATCATCGTCGGCAGCGCTATCGTCAAGATAATCGAGAAACACGGCAACAATGCCGATGAATACATTAGATCATATGTCCGTGAAATGAAAGACGCTATCCGCGCGTAACGGATCATCAACCGTAAAAAGCAATCGGGTGTATCACATGGTCGTCCTTCGGGTTTATGCCGGACAGGAAGGTATCGGTATACATAATACCGCGCCTGACCGAATAGTAGCCGTGACGTTGCCGTATTTTGTCGAGGCTTTCCTCAAATATCTCGTGCTTTTGTATGGTCTTGATGTCGTCCAGCAAGGACAGCTGCATATAATCCGCGCTCAGCAGATCGCATCCCCTAACTCCGAGGCTGCGGATGCCGTTTTTCATGGCCCTCGCGATGCCCTTACTGCCCATGCACAGCTTAAACGCAAGCTTGAATATCTCGTTCGAATCCGCACAGGGGTATCCAAGCTTGCCCTGTATCTCATAGCTCGCGAGACCCTTTGCGGTTTCGCGGTCGTTGTATCGCATATATACCTGCACCGTGCGGCACTTAAATCCATATTCCCGCAGCCGCGACGCGACGCTTTCTGCCATCAAGTACAGTGTTATCTTGATGTCCCGCTCCTCATTCAAATCCCTCGGTGTCGTCGTGCTGTTGCCCACGCTCTTTATCACGGGCATCGCACCGTATAGCGCATCCTCCTCACGCTCCGGCTCTTTGTATACCCTTACGGGCGACTTGTCATAGCCGTTCGCGTATGCCCAGAGCACCTTTCCCCATTTCCCAAAAGACTCCATCATCATATTCACATCCGCGCGCGCGAGGTGACCTATGCTGTATATCCCAAGCTTGCGCATCTTGGCCGTGGTCGCCCTACCTATATACAATAGCTCGTTTACAGGTAGCGGCCACACCCTCTGCCGAAAGTTTTCCCTGTCTATAACGGTCGTCGCATCGGGTTTCTTCATGTCGCTGCCGAGCTTTGCGAAAATCTTATTAAAGCTCACGCCGACCGAGGCCGTGATGCCGAGCTCGGATTTAATGCGCTCGCGCAGCTTGTCGGCAATCTGCTCGCCGCTGCCAAACAGTGCATAGCTCCCGGTCACATCGAGCCAGCTCTCATCGAGCCCAAAGCTCTCCACCTGATCCGTGTATTCCAGATACATCTGCTTGACGGCCTGCGCAAACTCCACATACCGCTCGTAATGCGGCGCGACCGTTACGAGATCCGGACATTTCTGTTTGGCCTGCCATATGGCCTCGCCCGTGATGATGCCATATGCCTTTGCAAGCTGATTTTTTGCCAATATGATGCCGTGCCTCGCCTCCACGTCTCCCCCTACCGCCATAGGCACCTTCGCGAGCTCCGGCTTGTATAGGCATTCGATGCTCGCGTAGCAGTTGTTCAGGTCCGAGTGTAACACGGCCCTGTCCGGTTTCTTACCTTCCATTTCTAAATCTCCTTTGCACATTCTGTCAGAATATGCCAAACATACGTTTGCCTTTTATTATAGAACAACACGAACATATGTTCAAGAAGGATTCTCTGGAAATTGTTTGACAGCATTCGCGACCGGTGCTATTCTATCGACAATTCTTGTATTGAAAGGGGATTTAAATATGGCAAGCACAACGATGACGAGGGCACAATCACAATAGGGCTTATGAGCCTCCGGGCCGTAAGCCGATATAAACGGAGGCAACTATTTGAAAATAATAAACATTGGAATTGTCGCGCATGTGGACGCCGGCAAAACCACCCTCACCGAGGCGATGCTGCATGTTACGGGCGCATCGCGCAGGCTCGGACGCGTTGACCACGGAGACACTACGACGGACTATTTGGATGTGGAGCGCCAGCGCGGCATTACAGTACGTGCAAGTACGGTCTCTTTTGAGTATAACGACACAAAGGTAAATATCTTAGATACACCGGGACATATGGATTTTATTGCGGAGGTCGAACGATCGCTGACGGTATTGGATGCGGCGATATTGGTCATCTCTGCGCGGGAGGGAGTGCAGTCACAGACACGCGTGCTGTGGCAAGCGTTGTCCGCGCTCGGCATACCTACCGTAATTTTTATAAACAAATTGGACAGATTGGGAGCGGATGCCGCGCAGACGATATCACAGATACGCGCGCAGCTGACCCGGTCAGTATTATTACGACAGCATATAGACGGCGCATCCGTACGCGCGCTGCCGCTCGAGCAATGCGATGGGATAAACGATATCCTGTTCGAGGCGGACGAGGTGTTCGCGAGCGCCTATCTCAATAACGAGAAGATCAGCGAGGATTTTTTGCACGATGCGTATATACGTTGCGTAAGAAACGCCAAGCTCTATCCTGTTTACGCGGGCATAGCGCTGGATGAGATCGGCGTGACGGAGCTTTTGGATGCGATTACCACCGAGCTGCCGTTCGCAAACGGCATGCCTCGATCCACCGGCATGCCTCGATCCACTGAGCGCGAAGATTTGTCCAAATGCTCAGCGATCGTTTATAAGTTGGAATTCTATTCGAGGTTCGGCCCGATATGTTACGCGCGTATATACGGCGGCGATATTGTTATGCGCCGAACCTACAACGTATTCGGCACCGAACACAGCTTTCGGGTTACCCAGCTGTTTTCACCGCAATCAGGGCAATTACGCCCGGTGAGCAGCGTAGCCTGCGGCGATATAGCCGTGTTACCCGTAAGGGAATCTCTGTCTGTGGGCGCAGTCATCGGCGACGTTCGTCCGCCGGTAAAGGCTATCTCGATGGCCGAGCCGATGTTATCGGTTCGCGTCGCTGCGGACCCATCTATCCCGCGCGAGACATTGATCTCCGTACTCAGACAGCTGTGTATGGAGGATCCGCTCTTGAGCCTCTCTGTGAACGAGCAGACTACCGCATTGGAACTCAGGGTGTTTGGCAGGGTCCAGATGGAGATACTGACGCAACTGGCAAAGGAGCGTTACGGGCTCGATCTGAATTTAACCCGACCGCAGACAATATTCCGCGAGAGACCGATGTGCAAAGCCATAGGTGATGTGCACTGGAGCGACACGGGCTATGAAGCGGCTGTGGGCGTGGAAATAGAACCGCTCGAGGAGGGCTCGGGCATAGAATATGTGACGGAGGTAGACTACGGTTACCTCCAGACACCGTTTCAAAACGCGATGCGCGACGGCGTGATGAGTATGTTGCGCCACGGCATATATGGTTGGGAGCTAACGGATATACGCGTGACGATAAAGTGGGCTCAATACAGCTCCGTCACGAGCACCCCATCCGATTACCGAAAGGTCGCGCCTGCGGCGCTCTTGCGTGCGCTACATTCGGCCGATACGGAGCTGATGGAACCCATGCTCGCGTATATCCTGAGCGTCCCCGAGGATAAATCAGGCAGAGCCATATATGATCTGGGCATGATGCGTGGCACGATCACAGATACGCACACCGACGCGGATACCTTTACCGTCGAGGGCATCATACCATTGCACGCGTCAAAGGATTACTCGCAGGATATCGCTTCTTATACCAAAGGCATGGGTGTGTTTACGGTACGTGGCGCGGGCTACGCGCTCTACGTAGGAGACAAGGCGGAGGTAGCGAATCAGGGCTATGAGCTGCCCAGCTTTGAGAAGTATTTGTTGGCGTTAGCCGGTAGGATATAGGACAAGATATAGGATAGGTAAAGAAATACCACGGACCTACACTGTTTCGGACGGCTTTTTACGGATTTATGCTTTCGGCATCTATCCGTGGAGATCCGTAGTGATCGTGTGTGACCGTGGTATTTTTATATATTTTTCACTATTATTTCAACATTTCAATAAACTTAACAGGATTAATAAACTTTACATTGTCTTTTATATATGCGCTTTCGTATAAAACATCCAACATCTGCTGCCCGGTATATTCCGGGTGTAGCTCAAAGCCCAGGGTCAAGACCCCTGCGGCGTAAGGTATAGCCCAGCTTAAACCGCCTTCTCCGTTATATGTATAGGAACACAAGCCTTCATTGTACTCCTCTGCCACTGTACGGCGTGAGCCGGGTGCAATGATATGATCAGAAACAAATGCCTCGTCTCTGCTTGGAAATCCGGAGCGCATTTTTTCTACATTTTCAGGGTCATCAAGGTCATAGTAGCCCGGGCCGATGATACCGTTATCCTCTGTACAATCCAACACGATAATACCCGCATCCCTTGCTCTCTTTACGCTTTCATCCCAAAGGTTAGTGTTCTTTGTAAATGGAGAACCAGGGCCTGAAGGTGCTGCCGAGACCGAAACAACACGGATTTTGTCCCCTTCAGGTAGCTTTTCGTTTTCTTCTATAATCCAGTCCAGAGACTGGGCGTAAGTAGTGGCGTCTCCTGTCCAGCTCATTGCAGCGGCGTAATATAGTTTTGCACCCGGTGCGGTACCGTTATTTTCGCCAACCAAAAGACTTGCTACAGCAGGCCCATGCATACTGCTTTTAGAATCCGGAGATAGATCCAAGTAGCTTTCGATCTTTCCCGCAAACTCCGGATGATCCTGATACATGGGCTGATCGATGATCGCAACACGTACCCCTTTACCGGTAATGCCCGCCTCATGTATGCTGCGAATCCCCAGGCCGGGGTTTTTGCCCATATCCATTAACTGCTCGGGGGTCAGGTCATTGGGCATCTCCTGCTTGTCGGGAAATAGTGTATGTTCGTTGAAGCTTAGGGATATGAGCATATCCCTTGTGATGCCTTTTTCATCTGTGAGATCCCCTGGGAAATTATGTAACCTTCTTACGTCCATATAGCTTTTCAATGGCCCATCAGGTTTGTTCTTGACACTATACGGATCACTGTAATCTATTCCGTCATACTGGTATACAACTGTGGATCCCGCGGATAACTCGTTCAATACGTTTACGAAAACCCACGCGGATTTATCGGAATTTGCTTCACTAATTTTTAAGGCGAGTGATGCGGAGTCCGGCTGCTGACCTTCGGATGCAATCAACGCTTCTATTTTGTCGTTGCTGACAAATACTTCAACGGCATTATTGCCTGCTTTTATTTCATTCTTGTCTGAAGCTGCATAAATATCACCGTTGGACGGATTGGACAATTCGTATTCCCCATCAAAACCGGTGTCAATGTCAAACTCAAATGCGTATCCTTTATCTTGTACGTTGCAAACTATGTTGTTTACTCGGATGTCTGCACCCTCGGACATCATTGCAAATATACCGTCATATTTAGACTCCACCGGTTCTTTGGGAGCTTTTGTCATAAGGCAGGCGCTTAGTCCGAATACCGCAAACACACATACAATGACCACCCAAAAGGCCGGTCGCTTATAATTCAAAATATTTTTGATACGTGCCTTAACGCCGGTTTCACTAAAAGCAATGGGAGCCGGAGCAATGGAACCTATAGAAGCCAACGAGAGTAAGGATTGTGAATATTGCTTTTTTATCCCCCCCATGGTGTTCATCATCTTGCCGATTACTGCCTCGTCACAAGACATTTCCATATCCCGGCACATGAGGGTAAAGGCAATCCAGGCCAGGGGATTGAACCAATGGATGCATACGGTTATAAATGCAGCAACTCGGACGATGTGATCCAAACGCCTGATGTGGGTCTGTTCGTGCAGGCATATGTAGGCATGTTCACCATCGTTTATTTCCGCTGGCATATAGGGCAGATATATTTTGGGAGCAAATAAACCCATTACAAAAGGCGAAGGGATCCCCGCGCAGCTGTATATGTTTTTTTCAATCCATTGGCTGTTGGCTGTTTTACGTTTTAGTACAAGTGATGACAACACGCCGTAGATAAGCATTAGCGCCGTTCCCGTAAGCCAAATGCCTGTTAATACCGACAGCAACGAAAATGATTTAACCGATCCGGTTGTAAGCGTTTGTTCTTGGGAGCTTTGCAGAGAGTTTCCTGCTCTGTTGTCTTGAATTTCTTGGCTCGACTGTATGCCGACATCTGTTTTACTTTGCGAGGACAAAAAATTCCCGAAATTAAATTGTGCCGGTATGGGGTTATCTATAAAGTTTGAATATTGCGGTACCCCTTTTACCTCTATGTACAACGGGCAGAGCAATCGAAAAAATACTACCGACCACAAAAGATAAGAGTAAACCTTCGGAGCCTTTTTTAAGGGAATACGTGCCAGTACCACCACCAGTGCTGCGATACCTCCGGCCAAGCTCATTTTCAATATTTCAGTGAAAACACCTGTCATTACACATCCTCCTCATATCGGTCGATCATTTGTTTCAATTCCTCCGCTTGATTTTTCGTAAGCTTCTTTTCCCCCATAAATGCAGCGATAAATTGTGGCAATGAATTGTTAAAGAGCTTGCCTAAAAATTCGTTGCTTTCGTAATGCTGCACCTGCTCCTTTTTTACCAATGCTGTAACAGTGGCTTCATTGTTTTGTAAAATCCCCTTGTTGCAGAGTTTTTTAAGCACTGTGTAGGTGGTTGTGCGTTTCCAGTTTAACTGCTCCTCACACAGCCTTGCAAGCTGCGCAGAATGCATAGGCTCATGCTCCCAAACGATTTCCGCCAACTTATACTCAGCGTCAAATAATTTAAAATCTTGATCCAATCTAAAGCCTCCTTGAATAATTCTTTTAAAAAAGCAAGGTCAGTCTATCTCAATAGACTGACCTTGTCAATAAAAAATATCATCAACCACACAACGCATACTATCGCACCGATCACAATTGTCGGCAACGACACCCCATCCATGATAATCCTACCTATCCAATATGACGGCAGAAACGCCGATGCGTATGCAACCGGCTTTGGTGCAAACCAAACCAAAACCACGCCTATCTGGTAGATACTCATGATCCTTGACAATGCAAGGCCCTCAATTCGATTGCCTGCTAACGATACCAACGCCATAGCCATCACAATACCGCTCAGCGCACTCACCAGTGATGCGGTTACAATCGTAAGCATTGACAGCCCCGAGATATTAAAGATTGCGGTTATAGCCACCGTCATACAAAACGCCCACAATATCGGCAGGCCTATACGCGCGGTCAGATAGCTATGCCCACCCGCCGGGGATATTTGATAGAATGCCACGATCCCCTCGTCTTTCTCCTCGAGCATCAGGAACGCGGATATCATTGCGGTAAACATTGGTGTCAGGCATATCAACAGTGCATCCATGAAGCCATACCACGGTGATAACGTAAAAGACAGCCGATCGATCAAAATATCGTTTACAATCGGGACTACGAATTTGAACAAACAACCGATCAACACCGGAGCAGGCAGCAGCACCAGTAGCATACCGTCACGCGTGATTTGTCTAAGCCCAATCTTGAACAACCTCAATATCTGTATCATGCCACACCACTTTCCATCTGCAACGCGCGCGGGATGCGTCCCTGCGCCAGCACGAGCGCAATAGCCAGCCACAGCATTAACACTACATATGACATTACTCCGACACCGTCGGTCATACCGATTGAACCTCCGATGATACGCCACAGCGCCATGCTGGGCAATATTTCTAATATCGGATGTGTAATGCCGAACGCGGCCAGCACCGGCGGGACTGTCATAAGCACCTCGAGCGGCGACACGAGCAGCATATAATGATTTACGCTACGCGCCCGGGACGCGACGGTCATGCCGAGTATAGTAAAGATAATCGAACCGACAAACACACAGGCCGATAACGCGATATAATTTATTCCTCTACCCCATAACCCAACCAACACAATAACATACGCCGCCACAGTAGAGATTACAGCCAGCGAAACGGCCTTTGACATGATGTACTCGATGGGCTTGAGCGGTGAAATGGCCCAAAATTTGTGCAAGCCCTCCTCTTTTTCGAGCAGCCATATACCCCCGATGAAGAAGCTGCCGAGCATCGCAGGATCGGTCAATACGATCACGGAAGCCACCGGCCTTTTATATGCCTCAGGGCAAATCAATAGCACGATGGCATACAACGTCGTGAAGAATGCATACAGGAAATAAAAGCCATACTTGAACTGGAAACGGATATCGTTTTTGAGTGCGGAAACGAACCTCATTGTAGGCACCTACCCGTCAACGAGATAAACACATCCTCCAACGACTGCTCCTTTGAGTGAATGCTCTTGATCGCTCCTTCCGAGAGCGCGGTCTGAAAATCCGCTGATCTGCCGAGCTCGGATAACAAGCAAGTATGCTCCACTTCGCGCCCGTTTGTAGCTGTACGGTAAACTACCTGCGTATCCGCTCCGCTCTGTCTGAGCGCATGCGGTGTATCCATAGCCTGTATCCTGCCGTCTACAATGAATGCCACACGGTCGCATAGCTCCTCTGCATCATGCATGTTATGGGTAGTCAAAATGATCGTTGTACCCATGGCTTTGCGTTCCAACACCATGTCCTTTAATATCCTCGCGTTTGTGGGATCGAGCCCACTCGTAGGCTCATCCAGAAACATCAACTCCGGATTGTTCAGCAAACAACGCGCAAATCCGAGCCGCATCTTCATACCCTTTGATAATCCGCTTACTTTCTTGTCGGCATCGTTATATAGCCCGACCTGTTTCAGCAGTTCCATCGGATCGGCTGTTTTGACCGAGTATAGCGATGCAAAATACCGCAGATTTTCAATCGCTGTAAATTTCGAGTAGAAGTTCGGGAATTCGAAATCTACCCCTATCCTCTCATAGTATCCGTTTGTCCTGTTTTTTATCTCGCTACCGAACACATGCACCGAACCGCGATAGTCCCGCAGCACCCCTGTCAATATGCGCTGCATCGTGCTTTTACCCGCCCCGGACGGACCCAGAAAGCCGAATATTTCGCCGGGCTTTACATCAAAACCTATCTCGTGAATGGTATCCGCCTTCGCAGCTGGATACTTATAACACACATCCTGCACATTAATCATTTCTGTCACCTACGATCTCCTTTAATACACCGTCCAACATAATATCCATTACGGCGCTGCTTCCTTCAAGCCATTCCTTTTGCATGCTCAGAAAACTAACCGCCAATGCCTGCAAAACCTTAGCAGCGATCTCTATGCCGCATTTGAAATGCACGCCGTACGCCTGCAGCCGCTCCAGTTCGTAGCTATCGTCTTTCGTATGAGCCGCTATCAATTCGGGTGGCAGCTTACGATAAAGGTATTCGATCGTCTCGCCATCCGTTTGCTTCAGGATCGGGTATTGTCCGAGCCGGGATAGCATCCATATGAAACACTGTTTCATCAAATCTATCGGCGGCAATGATCGGTGCTCGGACAAGAACTCCTCCATCTCATCTCGAAGCCTCTGCTGCAGCCTCTCCAAGATATCAAAATACAGACACTCCTTGTTTTCATAAAATGCGTAAAACGATCCCTTCGCAATCCCCGCAGCCTTTACCAGATCATCCACCGTGACCTTTTTGATACCGTGCTGCGAAAACAACCGCTCACCCTCAGCATATAGTTTGTCCTGTATGATCGTCTTTTCGTTGACGTTAAATTTGGGCATGGATTAATATTCCTTTCTAGGTTATATGACTAATTTTATTTTTTAGTCATATAGATCATAACTGAGTATGCCTAATATGTCAAGTGTACTTGATCAGTCGAGTCTTAGAGCAATCGCGTCGGAAGCATTTTGACGATTATTGAGACTTGTGATATATTTCATAGGAACATTCATCAGTATTATTTGTGTGACTCTGTTGTTAAGGCTGGGGGGGTATGTCGATGAACAAGAACTCTGTCTATGATATGAAATACGTCCGTATCCAAGGGCGAGAAACCGCATATAGAACCGGTATGCCTGTCGGTATTTTTGCAGCAGTACATCGTTTGAAACAAGCCGGGCTATTGACGGATGAGGAAAAGGCTATCTACAGCGAGATTGACGGTGTTTGGTTCCAAGAAAATCTGCCAAACCCTCCATTTTACACGGATGATAAACCCGGTAAGCCTATTACATGGTTTAAAACAGCAACCGCAGGATTTATGGTCGAAAAACTACAGCCACTCGTTGACATGCTTGAAAAATACGCAAAGCCCTATGATGTTGTATACACAAACTTTCCAGGTAGGATTGTTTATGAGGATGACTGGCAGGTTGCCGTTTACAGTGATAATGTCCCGGGACGTATCAGCGCGTTATCAACTGAGCATCTGCCTATGTACGCAAAGGTCATCCGTCAAAGCCACGCCACGGTGGCACGTGATTTCAACCTGACAATAGGCAACTGCCCCGGACACACAAGCTTTATCACCGATGGACAATTGGAGAGTAACATCAAGGATGGTTATCATACAATTGGCTACTTCTCTGATGGGAAGTTGGTCGGATTTGTTTCCCTTACCGGCATGGGCGATGGCGTGTATGAATTAAATCATTTGTCTGTGTTGCCTGAAATGCGTCATTTGGGGTATGGAAAAGCACTTTTAGAGTATTGCAAAGAAATGGTTAAGGAGCTCGGCGGAAAGAAGATCAACATCGGCATTATCGAAGAGAATATAAAATTAAAAGAGTGGTATACCGCTAATGGGTTTGTACACATAGAAACAAAAGAGTTTAAGCATCTGCCGTTTATAGTGGGCTATATGGAGTGGAGCCTATAAAAGCGAATACCGTTATAAAAACAAAAAAGGAGCATATTATGCCAAACAAAACCGATAACCAAAGCAGTTTACAACAATACATAGACCTTGCAACCGAACTTGGTGCCCTACATACTGTGGAATTTGACATCAGCCAGATAGTATTTGAGCCGCGTACCATACTCAAGTGCATGTTCGGCTGTACAGATTGGGGCAAGGGACACACCTGTCCGAGCCGCCCGGGCGCGCCGTCTATTTTCGAGAGCATCGAGCTTTTCAAACGTTACAAACGTGGCATCATCATCCATCATAACGATCAAAAGATGACACAGAAGATCAGCTATGAGATCGAGCGCAGGGCATTTTGTGATGGCTTTTACCTTGCGATGTCTCTATCAGACTGTGCACTATGTAAGACCTGCTGCGGCAGAAATGATAAGCCATGTGCCAATCCCCAAAAGGCACGCCCGGCATTCCACTCCATCGGTATAGATGTTTTTGCGACCGTGCGAGCCTTTGGACTGCCCCTCGAAACCCTCACAAACGAAGACGACACACAGAACTGGTATTCGGCTGTGTTTATTGATTAGGAGGATACAAATGGCTAAGAAAACCTTTAATGAAAAGCTGAACAGCCCTGGGGATTTACCGAAAATAGCGGATTTGTCAAACAATCCAAAGTATATGGAGCGCTATAAAACATGCACCATGCTCATCGCCGAACCCATGCAGTACAATGATGTAATAGCCCGTATTCCGTATAAAAAACTGACTACTACGGAACATATCAGCAAATATCTGGCCGATCGCGCCGGTGCCGGTGTAACCTGCCCCATGACCGCCGGTATTTTTATTAAGCTCTGCGCTCATGCGGCCGTCGAACGCGGTGACACAGATTTTCCTTGGTGGCGGGTGTTGAAAGCGAAAGGTGAACTGAACCCCAAATACCCCGACGGGCAAAAGCAATTGCTCGAAGCTGATGGTTTTACCGTGGAGCAAAAGGGCCAGCGGCTTTTTGTAAAGGATTATGAAAGTAGCCTTTGGGAAATAGAATGACGTACAAAAAAAGCGCGGGTGCTATTTGCCCGCGCTTTTTTTGATAAATTCGTTTACATCGTTACTACGGATATCTATGGCTCCATCCCTCCCCTTTTTTGACAGATAGGCGGACATGGGTTTTCCTGTTGTTAGACCTACGCTGCTCACAAATAACGTATAGTCATCCTCTAAATCATAAACTAACATAAATATCCCTGAGCCGCCATCAATACATCGGTATTGTTGTAAATCTGCCATGGAAAGGTCGTCAGCTTTTTCTGACAAGCGTTTTACATCCTCTATGGTCATGACCTTACCATTGGGGTTAATAGGTACACCGCCTTGGATATAGGGTTGCTTATTCAAAAATTCCAACATCATCTTACCGTTATCGGCCCACAACTCTTCGAAGGTTGCATATTGCTCATAAGTCATTCGTGAAACTGTGAACGTTTGTAGCCGAGGCTTGTTTATACAAAACCGCGCCTCCCCCAAGTTATCTATCAGACTGAACAGTAAATAAGCGTTCTTTACCAAATTTGAGGACACCTCTTTTTGTAAAAAGATTTCCGGCTCTATAACCATATTTGATTTCATCGGTTCATAATAAACTGTCAACACATAGGGTTCAACATCCGTTTGCATCACAATATGACCGTATTTCAATCTCGCGTCCGGCGCAGGTATATTGGAGGCTATGGATCCGACCTTGCTGTTGTCGCCTATATATGGGGTTTTGTACTTTATCAGGGTGTCGAGCAAACTTTGTGTATACAGCTCCCCTGATTGTTTTATTATCGGCTTTTCTACCGCGTATGCCCCCAATGCGACGGCACTGCCAGCCATCACAATCAAAAGAACTGCTGATAAAAAAGCGACCATTTTCGTCTTACCCTTATAATTCATAATGGCTATTAACCTTTCCTTTAACCTGTTTTTATCCTCACACATGGTTGTTGAAACCACACCCACCGCATATCGGCTTTCCGCCACCACCGAGATCAGCGTGTCCCCGTAGCTTTGTTTACCTTCCTTGTTCATTGCCTTTATCACAGCCTCGTCACAAGCCAATTCACACACATTATTTATCTCACTGCGCATCAAATATATTACCGGATTAAACCAGTGGACAGCCGTAATAATAGTTACTATCCATTTAATCCCCACATCAAAACGTTTATAATGCATCAGCTCATGGAGCAATATGTTTTCGAGCTGGCTGTCACTATATTTCATGTCAGGTAAAATGATCACGGGTTTAAATATACCAATCAACAACGGTGTCTTTGCCAGTCGGTTACGATACATACTTATCTTTCTGTTGCCTATTAATGAACGCATTAAAATGCTTTCATGTGGCAACACATCAATATTAGCGTTGTAAAGTGATAATACGAACCGAATATATACAATTACATTCCAAAATAAAAATATAGTAAATCCCAACGCCCAAATGATTAACAAATAATCCATAAAATTATTTTGTTGAATATTTACTGTATGTATCGTCTGCCCTTGAGAAACAGGTTGAGTCAAGTCAATAATTTGGGGTGTAGAGGCACTTCTAATTTCCGGCACAGATTTAAACAACCCATCAACAATATTTTTACCGTTGTTTATACCAATATTTACATCAAATGAATACGGCACCATCAATCGAACAAGTACAATCACCCATATATAATATTGAAATGTCTTTGATAACCTATTTTTTATTAACGGTTTTATAGCAAACAAAATCAAAGCCAAAGCACTCCCGGATAAAGACAGGGAAAATATAATCTTTATATTATCTGACAACATGCTAATCACCCACCTTAAACATGCTGCGCAGCTCGGCGATGTCATCATCACCCAAGGTCTTTGTATTTACCAATGCTGCGACCAGATTTTTTGCGCTGCCGCCGTACAGCTTATCGATCAATACCTCTGTTGCGTATTGACTATATTCCTGTTCAGTTACCAACGGCGTATACAATGCGGTCTGTTGTTTGTCGGCATATAGCGCGCCTTTATCAACTAACCGGTATACCAATGTCTTTATTGTTGAGCCGTCCCAACCTGTAGTATGTATCAATGCTTTGCGGATCTCGGTCATCGTCATTGGTCTGGTTTCCTTCCACAAAAGCCGCAACACCTGTAACTCCGAATCCGCGATCTTTAACATAACATCATTGTTCATGCTATTCCCCCTTATATGGTTACTGCTGTAGTCTGATCTAAGGTTACATCAGTAACCATCTTTTGTCAATTGTTAATTAATCTCTTGACTCACCGTGTACTACTACATATAATACACATAACACAGTTATTGAATAAGTCTAAGGAGGTGGCATATGATCCAGATAGACCTAAAGAGCCGAAAACCTATTTATGAGCAGGTCGTGGATGGCTTCAAGCGGCTGATCCAGACGGGTGCGATAAACCCGGACGAGCGCGTACCATCCGTTCGCGACCTCGCCAAATCGCTATTGATAAATCCCAACACTATACAAAAGGCCTATAGGGAACTTGAAATTCAGGGTTATTTTTATACCGTGCTCGGACAGGGGAGCTTTGTATGTACGCGGGATGCGATGCGCGACAGCGAAAAGCTCGCGCGATTATGGAAAGCTTTTAAGGAGACCGTAGACGAGATGCTGTTCCATGGAGCGGACAAGGACAGGATGATTGCTTACATCGAGGGAATGGAGTGTGGTATCAAATGATGAAGGCACAGGATATAACAAAGACCTTTGACGGCTTTAGGGCATTAGATGGTTTGTGTTTGGAGGTAAAGGATGGGTCCGTATATGGCCTTGTGGGTGTAAACGGATCGGGTAAGACAACGATCATAAAACACCTTACGGGCGTGTATGTACCGGATACGGGTTCTGTCACGATCGATAACCAGCCCGTTTACAACAATCCGGCCGCCAAAAAGCAGATCGGGTACATCCCGGATGATCTGTATTACTTTGCCGGCTACAGCTTGGACGGCGCGGCGGCCTTTTATGCGGATATCTATGAGAAATGGAATTCCGAGCGCTATACGACGATTGCCAAAGCCTTCGGCCTCAAAAGAGGAAACCGTATCGGCAGATTTTCCAAGGGCATGCAAAAGCAGGCTGCGTTTGCGCTTGCGATGGCAACGATGCCGAGGCTCTTGATCTTAGATGAGCCATTGGACGGTCTCGACCCGCTCGCGAGAAAGATTGTGCTGAACTACATCGTGGAGGATGTCTCCGAACGCGGCATGTCTGTACTGATATCATCGCATAACCTGAAGGAGCTCGAGGGGATATGCGACGCGGTGGGTATCATCGAGCGCGGCAGAATGGTCGTCGAACGTGATCTCGACGAGCTCAAGGCCGGTATATGTAAGGTGCAGGCCGCGTTTCCGGAGCATGTACGCGCATCCGGCAAGCTTGATACCGTACTGGCGGATATGGATGTGCTCGTGCGTAATCGTTTGGGTACGGTCGAACATTTCATCGTACGTAAACAAGCGGAGACGCTGCTTCGTGACCTGTCGGTGCTCGAGCCGATGTTTGTGGATTTGCTGCCGCTAACGCTCGAGGAGATATTCATCTATGAGGTAGGCAACCACTACGAAACGGAGGGGCTTAAATGAAGGCACTGATTAAAAAGAACTTTAAATATTACTGGATATTCCCTGTGGTGCTGACGCTTATGTATGCGCTGTTTATCTTTATGCCCATAGCAATCGCGGATGATAGCTTGCAGCAAGCAAGCTTCGCCAACCAGCTATTGATCTCGATGCGGCATCCGGTGTATCTCGGATCATTGGCGATCTTCCCTGTATTGGTAGTGGCCGTGCTGTTTATACATTGTTTCAGACCCGCACATAATACCATGATCATCAGTTTCCCACATACCAAGGACACACTGTTTACGGCAAATATAGTCTCCGGATATATCTTTTGTGTGATACCTATTATCGTACTGACACTGCTGCTTTCATTAGGCACGTATCAAAACCCTGAGATTAATAACGGCGAGATCATCAATAGCCTGCCTGTTTTAATGTTCTATCTCATACGCGCCCTAGTGCAGTTCTCGCTTGCATATGCGTTCTGTATCTTGGCCGCTACGCTTACAGGCAATCCGCTCACATATGTATTGGTGACGGGCTTGATGGTGTTCTTTTTCCAAATACTGTGGCTCATTTATATGATGTACGCTAGATGCTTTTACTTTGGTTACTACCCGCAAATGGAGAGATTTTTATTATTAGCAGCGTTTACAAATCCGTTGTTTGCGTTAGGTGCTGCCAATTATGCTGAAGTGGACGTTGGCTCTGCCTATATCTCTAAACTTTATTTGCTCGTACATCTGGTATATGTTGCAGAGGCTGTCGCGCTGCTGCTAGTCGCGCGATATTTCCACTCCGTTCGCAAATCCGAGCGCACAGGGGAAGCTATCGTGTTCAAACCGCTTAAAACATTCTTTATATACTTCTTATCTATCGGCATTATGGTAGCGTTCGGGTTCTTTTGCATCAGCATCGCGCGCGAAGAAAGAACAGCTTTATATCTCGGTATGGCCGGAGGCGGTATCATAGGATACTTTATATGCCTCATGGTCGCAGAGGGCACCATCAGGGTCTTTCATCGTTTTAAAGGGCTCGGCATCGTGGCCGGACTCGCTGTTTTACTCGTGTGCTTCTTCCAATTTGATGTCACGGGATATGTCAACTACGTTCCCAAAACAAGCAAATACCAAAACGCATATATCGCATTGAATTCGGGTGCGTGGAACGGAAATGACAATGGCTTTAATGACAACGCAAAAGACATCGTGTTTTCGGAAGAGCTAAAACGAGAGTTCGAGGCATTCCACAACGAGATCATCAATGAGACGCAGCCGCGCTTCTATGGCCTAAGCAAATTCAACCAGCCGCAAGGTATGGAAAGCTATTGGATACGGATACATTACACAACGACCAGCGGATTCGGGATCGTACGTGAATATCTGCTGCCATATGACCAGTTATTAAATAGCAAACATGCTAAGAACATACTTGAGTCCACCGAATACAAAACAGCATTCCTCACAAATCTGATACAGTTTGTCGAGAACCCCAATGATTTCCAAAAGACTCTGGGTCTTCAAATAACACATCCCAGACTTGCAGAAACCGGCTCAGACTCAACTATCTACATGAGTGAACGGGAGGAAATCAATAGATTTCTAAAGCTATATATCGCAGATCTGATGGATGATGAGATCGAGACGATCTTGGGCTTTTATCAGAATAAAGAGAAGTATCTGTATGACATGGATGGATGGATATACATCGACTCACCAAAGCCCATTTATCGATACGACAGCAAGTTTTTATACTCAAAAAGCTACAGGATAAAGCAGAGTAATAAACGCACCATTGAATATCTGGTAGAACGTAAATAAACCTATTGCAAAAAAGGGAACCACCTATGCTACCGCGAAACGCGACATAGGTGGTTCCCTTTTTTATACCAATTGATTTTTAACCGCAAACACATACGCACCTATACCGACAGCGACACCGAGGTTATATGAATCCACACATTGGGACAGTGTTATCTTCACGCTATTGCCCATACGAGCAAAGCCCTGATCCAGGCCGCTCGCCTCGTTGCCGAAAACCAGCGAAAATAGCTTACATGGCATACAGCTGTCCGGGGTATCCTGACCGTTTAGCATAAACGGGAACAGGCTGTGTTCCGGATACAGTGCCTTATATGCCTCAAAACTACCAAAGCACGCGTGTTTGATATGGAACAGCGCGCCCATACTAGCGCGCACAGTTTTGGGATTCCAAATATCCGCTGCGGGCTCTATGATTGCGAGGTTTTTTATGTTTAGTCCCGCAATGGTACGGATGATCGTGCCCAGATTGCCGCTGTCGGATGGATTTACGAGTACGACATGCGGCTCGTCATGCGCAAGCATGTTTTTATACTTACGGAACACGCCCAGCACATAGCTATTTTCCTTTTGATTTACGATCGTAAAGGCCTTGTCTGAAAAGATGCAACCGATACCGTGTGCCGCGCAGAGCTGCGCGAGACCGTCTATATCTCGATACGCCGAGTGTATATACACAGCCTCGACGATCTTGGGATTCGCGCGTATCATCTCTATTGTCGCATACGCGCCCGATGTGTATGAATAGTCAAATTCCTTTTTATATACCTTTATCTTGTTTGTCATATGGCTCGCTCCTTAAAAATTTAGTTATCTTTTAAGGTGCAAGGCCTGACAAACATTTACGGCGAGTTTATCCGTTTGATCTCCATGCAAGTCTCGCCGTCTGTTTGACAGACCTTGCATGGAGTGCGCCGAGCAAGACGCCGAATGTTTCAGCTATCATTGTATTACCTCCAATAGATTTCGCAATTTTTCCATCCTTTGTTTTCAATATTACCGTCGAGCTCTAGTACCCCGTCGGAAATCTTAAACGCCGCATCTGCGCCGTCCGTTACTACCCTTGAGATCTGATCCGCATCCGGAAGGCCCAGCCTGCGTATATCGACGTTGCCATACAGAACCGATATCCTCGCGCTGCCTTGTTCGAACACGACCTCACCGAAGCCACCCTCCACCGACCAGAAGAAACGCTTCGGCTCAGTATCCTTCGGCGAATATCCTATCGGCTTAAATCCGATCTCATACCTTGCCATGTTATATGAAAAGCCCGAATACGTCAACAGCAGCGCATAGCTCGCCATTGAGCGCGCGTAGTTATTGCCGCATTCAAACTCGTTCCACGGGTTACGATACGCACCGTCATAACGCTTGCGTAGCGCGCGTATGCATTCCATACCCTCATCGACCATACCGCTCTGTATCATATGTATCGCGGCCTGATACTCAAAGCCATTCATCGCCTCTTCCGCATACGGCACAGGTATAAACGGCCTCTCCTTACCATCCGGATATGCGCATATGATCAGTCCGCCCTCGTCGTTTAACCCGAATAGCCTGCACGGGTTCACATGCTCGCGAAAGCTCTTGATGTAGTTATATTTGTATATCGACGAAAGTGCCTTGCGTTCCTTTTCCTTATCAAATATCTCGCCTATGCCGATAAGGTTCGCATGCCAGCCGCCGAGAACCTGATCGATACCGCAGCCCTCGCCGATCTGATACATGATCTGCTGCTGCTCATCGTTCCAGTATGCGTTTAAGATATCCTCACCCTGCAGCCCATCTCCCGCATATTGCTCAAGTACGGATTTATCCTTCACATCCACACGCTGATAGAAATACTCACCGTTGAACAGATGCTCATTCATATAACCCTTACCGCGTGCAAATATTTCGGCGTAGAGCTGTGCGGTCTCGGTGTCGCCGAGCTCGTTCGCTAGTATCTCACCGGCCTTCAGACCGCCTAAGTACATACCCGTGAGCCATGCATTCTCACCAAACAGCTCCATATCCAGTGTATGATGCGCCCTGCCGCTGATGATACCGCGTCGTTCAGGATCCCATTTATCCGGATTTTTATCCGACCACGCGTATTCAATGGATTTCTTGACCTGCTCCCATATCGAGGACAGCCATGCCATGTCGCCGGATATCCTATATTCGCGCAGCACACGCATGACCGTACCGTATTGTCCGTCCACGCATGGCCTGAAGTACCATATTGAGCTGCCTACAGGCAATTGTATCCGAAAGCCCATACCACCCTCAGGGGTCATACTGTGTGTGAACTCGAGGCTGCGCATACTGCGCTCAAGCTTTGGAAACAGAAACGGTATTGAATATGTATATGACCACACATGCGTGCAGCTACCCTCACAACATCCGCCGCCGCAATGACAGCCCTCGTATCCGTACAACGAACCGTCCTCGAGACGAATACATGTAGGCGATTTAATCACGGCCAGGTTCGCAGTGACCGCGTCAATCGCCTCGAGCGGCATGCTGCTACGGTGCAGTGTATCCGCAAACAATCGCGTTTCCGCAAGCAGTCTTTTGAAATTCTCTACAGCATATATCGCGCTGTCGAGCGATGATTTATAAATGGTTTCGTAATAGCTCTTCCACTTACCGTTAACGCTCGGGCTGTGCCATGTGAGCACAAAACGCAGCTTCGCCGTTTCCTTTGGCTTTACCTCTACATGCGCAACGAGCGTCGCAACATCGTGCACAGAGAAGTTTACGTCGCCGGGTTTATCAACACGCGCGTAGCTGCGGTTCTTGATATGACCCGTACAGCCGAAATCCTGCCAGAAGGTCGCGATATTGTCAAACCACTTGCCCCTGTACCAGTACAGCTGCGCGCTCGTGTCCTCTGCGTCTGTCGCAATCGTGAGATTACCCTTCTTTCTGCCGGTCGTGCTGCAACAACCGCCAGCTTCGCAGCATCCAGGGTTATCCATCAGTAACGCTTTTACCGGGCCTTTTTCGCAAAGACTATGTATACCGTCCGTGCTCGTATACAGATTGGCCTGCGAATACGCTAGCGCATAGGTAAGCGTATCGTCCGTTGTGTTTTTAATCTCGAACTCGAAGAACGCGGCGGGTATCGAGCTGTCCTTATCGTTTGTGGGTATAAACGGGTTAAACGCGGTCATCGTGAGTTTTCCCGGGAAATGCCTATCAGCAAATCGCAGCGTCGCAAACGGGAACGCTCCATCGAATGTGCAGTCCTCAAAATGCGGAAACCCGGCCATCGTCGCCCTGTCCGGACCGAAGCCGTAGCAGTTAAAATCCGGCCTGTTGAACTGCCCGGTCAAGCTCTGGTCATAGTCGCCGTTAACGATGCGCCGATCCAGCAGCACGCCGTCCCTTTCGGCCTTTATCGCGAAATGCGAAAACGCCGCATGCGAACCCTTGTTAGGTGCGTTAAATATCTCCATGTCTATAAGTCGACCGTTGCCCGAGATACCAACACAGCCGGTGCCAATACCTCCCACCGGGAACGATATCTCCCGTGTATGCTCTTTATCATAAATCATCAATTATATTCCTCTCATTAGGTAATAAATGCAATATAATTCCAATTATTTTTCTTGTCAATAGTTATATTGAATGATACACTGATGATGTAGTGCTAATCTTTGCAAGGGGGAAGACACCCATGGAAAAAAACATAATTGTAAAAGATGAGCAAGGCTACACATATGGAACCACAAGCAAACTCAAAGCGCATAAGCTATTATAGGTTAGGCATGAAAAGGGGCTGTTACAAAACAAACCTTTACCACAGATCTTCACGGATTTTTAAGGATTCACACGGATAATACCCTTAAGAGGTTTTATCCGTGTAAATCTTACTAAATCCGTGTTAATCCGTGGTATGGTTCTGTTTTCTGTAACAGCCCCTAAATTTACAAATCTCTATACGTATTTACAATGTAGCTTACAGCGTTGTGTCCTTCGGCGGTTCGCCGTTACTATGGTTTGTGGTGTTGTCGCTCTCGCAGCAGCATGTATCATTTGATGCCTCCGGTGCGGGTGCATCGTTGCCGCAGCAGCAACCTTCCTTGTCCATGTTCTTTATGTTCTCGTTCAGATTGCGTGAGATCTCATCGATCACAGCCGCCGATTTCTTCAGCAACGACGACGATACAGACTTCACCTTGGGCTCCATTTCCTTCACGAGTGTTTCCATCTTTGAGCCGAACTCCCTAGAAAAGCCGTCCACGTTGTTTACAAAATCATGAACCCTCGCCTCAAAGTCGCTGCCCTCATATTCGAAAGTCGCGTAGTTCTTCTTCATAGCCTCAAGCAGCTTAGCAGCCTCGTCAGCCGAAATCTTACCTTCCTCAAGCAGTTGCAAAACCTTTAAACGTTCCTGTTTCATATACATACCCTCCTGATCTGTGTTGACATGATTACTCTTAACATTATTGTTATGAGCTTTCCAAGATATACGATATGATTTTATAAATGTCTCATAACGTCAGGCAAACTTTTTTGCATTGCTATTTCCATTATTTGTCATGATGTTATGCAGGATATTTATGCATACTCCCAGCATAAGCGTATCAAAAACCCTACATACAATGAATTGACATATATGAGCCATGTCATCAATCTTAACATTGACATACTCCGGCAGCGAGTATGAGTTTCTTAATGACGCAAACAACATATATATGTCTATGTTCTTAGTTACTGTACTTGTATCTATGTATGAAGTAAACATATAGGCAATGCCCAGTATACTAACTAAATAAACAACTATTAACACTATAAGATTACTTACCTGGGGTAGCCTCATTGATAGGAGTATTTTACACAATACTAATATCATAATGATAAAAATAAGAACACCTATCACCAATCCTGGTATAGTCTTCGTGTTAACAACCGAAAAAGCAACTACATACATAATAGATAAATCAACAGTCGACATCACAAACCCAAAAAGCTTATCAATTATGTAATCTGAATTTAACAGTAGTACAGAGCTACATATCATGAAATAAAGTGTACATATTGCGATAAATATGTTTGTAGAACCTTTAGGATAAAAATCATTTGCTGAGTACATAATCATTAGATATGCAGCGATATAAACCCCGCAGACTGCGTTAATGATCTTTAATACATTATAAACACCTTGCTTGATCATCGTTACCCTGCTGTCAAAAAGCTTACCAACAAATAGCTGACTGCCAAAGCAAACAGATGCAAAAATAAATATACACAGTAACGTTATAATTATAGTCGCCCTCCCATGTAAGCTGCGTCGTAGGTATACAAAAACTGGCCTCAACTTGAAGCCAGTTTACGGAGAGTATAAAATTTAATGATTATAAGGTTAGCTCATGATAAGTGATTGTTTTAGCAGACGCACAA
>CAYURR010000012.1:0-33840 GCA_964446745.1 uncultured Defluviitaleaceae bacterium
AAGCCTTTTTTGTGGTCCTTGTAGTCTTCTCCCATTTCATCGGCAAATGTACGTAATGCCTGCTTTTGTTTATCCGTGAGTGTTGTGGGCACGGTTACATCAAGCGTAACGATCAGATCACCCACGACGCGGTTATTTTTAACATTCGGAACACCCTTGCCCCTGATGCTTACCACTGTGCCCGGCTGCGTGCCGGGTTTTATTGTGTACTTTTCTTCGCCTTCCATCGTCGGTATGCTGATATCATCTCCGAGTGCGGCCTGTACAAAGGTAATTGGTACCTCCAGATGTAGGTCGTTTCCTTTTCTCACGAATACCTTATGCGGCTGTACATATACGGTGATAAGCAGATCTCCCGGAGGTCCACCCTTTTCGCCGGACTCACCCTTGCCGCCGATGCGTATGCTCTGGCCGTTATCGATACCCTTCGGCACCGTGACCGTTAGCGTCTTGCTCGTGCGCACCTTGCCCTCACCGCGGCATGTTGTACACGGATCCTTGATGATCTTACCTTCGCCGTGGCATGCCGAACATGTACGTACCGTTGTCATCGTACCGAACATCGTCTGTTGCTGTACGCGCTCCTGACCCGAACCGCCACATTTTTTACAATTATCGGCATTCGTGCCCGGCTTTGCGCCCGTCCCCTTACATGTCGGACAGCTGTCACTGCTCGTGAGCGTGATATCACGTGTCGTACCGAAGTAAGCTTCATCAAACGTTATCTGTATATTGGTCTGCATGTCCGCGCCTCGTCGTGGGCCGTTACGCCTACGTCCACCGCCGCCGAACACATCTCCGAAGCCACTTTCACCAAAGAAGCTCTCAAAGATATCGCCCATATCAAAGCCGCCATAGAACCCTCCGCCGCCGCCACCGCCGCTCTGATCAAACGCCGAATGGCCGTATTGGTTATATGCGGCCTTTTTTTGTGGGTCACTCAAAACCGCATAGGCTTCGTTGACCTCTTTAAATTTGTCTTCAGCAGCGGCATCACCCGGATTTGCATCCGGGTGATACTGCTTAGCCATTTTGCGATATGCCTTTTTTATCTCATCGTCCGATGCCGTTTTCGGCACCCCGAGTACCTCGTAATAATCACGTTTCTCTGCCATATATCCACCCTATCAAAAAAGAAATCGCTCTATTTTAGTTCTCGGTATAGTTACCGTCTACAACATCCGGGCCGCCGTCGTTCTGACCGCCTGCGCCCATGTTCGGGTCAAAGCCCGCTCCCGGGCCGCCTGCTGCACCTATGTTCTGATAGAGCTTCTGCGAGAAATCGTTCATTACCTTTGTGTAGCCCTCAACAGCCTGCTTCAGTGTGTTTACATCTGCGTCTGACATGGTATCCGCGTTCATGTTCTCAGATACGGACTTGAGCTTTGAAAGCTCGGATTCGATATTGGACTTGTCAGCATCGCTGATCTTGTCGCCCATATCCGTGATCATCTTCTCAGTCTGGAATATCAGGCTGTCTGCCTCGTTCTTTGTATCGATAGCTTCCTTGCGCTTCTTATCAGCCTCTGCGTACTGCTCTGCCTCTTTAACCGCGCGGTCGATCTCGTCGTCGGACAGGTTTGTGCTTGCGGTGATAACGATCTTTTGCTCGCGACCTGTGCCCAGATCCTTTGCCGATACGTTTACGATACCGTTCGCGTCGATATCAAACATAACCTCGATCTGCGGTACGCCACGCATTGCAGCCGGGATACCGTCAAGCCTGAAGCGTCCGAGCGTCTTATTGTCGCGAGCGAGCGGTCTCTCACCCTGGATGACATGTATATCAACAGCCGTCTGGTTATTTTCTGCGGTCGAGAACACCTGCTTCTTATTAACAGGTATCGTCGTGTTACGTTCGATGAGCTTTGTAGCTACACCACCTAGTGTCTCGATACCGAGTGAGAGCGGTGTTACGTCCAGAAGCAGGATGTTACCTGCGCCCGCATCACCCGCAAGCTTGCCGCCCTGTATCGATGCACCGAGCGCTACGCACTCGTCCGGGTTGATGCCCTTGAACGGTTCCTGGCCTGTGAGCTTCTTGACAGCCTCTTGAACAGCCGGAATACGTGTCGAGCCACCAACGAGCAGCACCTTTGAAAGCTCGCCTGCGCTGAGATCAGCATCCTTTAAAGCGGTTTGAACAGGTCCCATCGTAGCCTGAACAAGATCAGCCGTCAGCTCGTCAAACTTTGCACGTGTAAGGTTCATGTCCAGATGCTTCGGGCCTTCCTGGTTCATTGTGATAAATGGCAGGTTGATGTTTGTGGTTGTGACAGACGACAGTTCCTTCTTGGCCTTCTCGGCAGCCTCTTTGAGACGCTGCATAGCCATCTTGTCCTGGCTCAAATCGATACCCTCGAGCTTCTTAAATTCCTGTACCATATATTTGATGATGCGATCGTCGAAATCGTCGCCGCCCAGGTTGTTGTTACCGCTTGTAGCCAAAACCTCGATAACGCCGTCACCGATGTCGATGATCGATACGTCAAACGTACCGCCGCCGAGGTCATAAACCATGATCTTCTGTTCCTTCTCATTGTCAAGACCGTATGACAGCGCCGCTGCTGTCGGCTCGTTGATGATACGCTTTACGTCAAAGCCTGCGATCTTGCCCGCGTCCTTTGTAGCCTGTCTCTGGCTGTCTGTAAAATATGCCGGTACCGTGATAACAGCCTCCGACACGGTTTCGCCCAAGTATGCCTCTGCGTCTGCCTTAAGCTTTTGCAGGATCATTGCCGAGATCTCTTGCGGTGAATAGTCCTTGTTGTTGATCTTTGTCTTGTGGTCGCTGCCCATCTTACGCTTGATCGATATAACCGTGTTGTCCGGATTTGTAATCGCCTGACGCTTCGCTGTTTCACCAACGAGACGCTCACCGGCCTTTGTAAAGCCTACTATAGAAGGGGTTGTACGCATACCCTCACTGTTTGCTATGACGACGGGCTGTCCGCCTTCCATTACCGCTACGCACGAGTTCGTCGTTCCTAAGTCAATACCTATTATTTTTCCCATAATCATATCCTCCTTATTTCGTTAAATTATCCGTTAGTTTGCAACCTTTACCATGGCTGCGCGTATGACCTTTTCCTTATATTTATAACCTGTCTGCAGCTGCTCGACGACGGTGTTTTCGCCCGCCTCCTCGTCCTCCACATGAGCTACAGCAAAGTGTAGGTTGTGATCGAACGGCTTGCCGACAGCCTCTATCTTTGTTACCCCAAGTTCTGAAAGCAATGTTTCAAACGACCTAAATGTCATCTCTATGCCCTTATAGAGCATGGATTCCTTGTCCTCGGACGAACCGAGAGCACGTTCGAAGTTGTCTATAACGGGCAACAGCTTCGCTACCGTGTCCGCTACACCATCGTCATACATGGACGCCTTTTCCTTACTCGTGCGCTTGCGGAAATTGTCAAACTCCGCAAGTGTTCTCTGCAGCTTGTCGAGTAAGCTCTTGACCTCATCCTCGACCTCGGGCTGCCCAGACGTTTCGGGTTGCCCAGACGTTTCGGTTTGCTCCGACGCTTCAGCTTCCTCAATCACGGCTTCGTTTATTTCATTTTCCTTTTGCACTATTACACCACCCCTGAATTTTCTTACATGCTGGATTATCGTGTTAAATAGCTTCAAATCTTTTTTACCTCAAGACTTACCCTTAACCCTACCATCAGCCCTAACCGCCTGTAAGGGCGTTTATGACTACGTTTATATTCTTCATGATCCCGTCGAGTACGGATACTACCTGTGAATAATCCATCCTCGTAGGGCCGATGATCCCTATGCTGCCATAGTTTTGCCCACCCATGATCAGGTTAGACTTTATAACACTGCAATTTTTGAGTTCCGTGAGGTTGTTCTCGGAACCTATGATCACCCTGATGCTGTCGGAGGTGTCCTGCCCGAGCATCGTCAGCAGCATTTCCTTTTCCTCGAGCGCCTGGAAGATCACCTTGGCCTTTTCTATATCGGAAAATTCCGGGAATGCGAGGATATTCTTGACACCGTTTGTGTATACCTTGATGTCGTCCTCGGCTTGTATGATGTCTACGATTGCATTCAACACCTGTACAAACAGCGGCTCGTCTACATATTCCGTAGACTGCCTGATGCGTTCGATGACATCGGCGTTGATATCGTACAGGGTCAACCCATGTAGGTTGTGGTTCAATATTGTTGACAAAAGATTTAGACTGTCGCTGTCTGGCACATGCTCCAAATATATAAAACGGTTTTTTACAACCTTGTTATCCGTCACCAGCACCATGACCACCGAGTGTTCATCCACCGGTAAAAGCTGCAGTTGCTTTACGGCTGTGCGCTTTTCTTGTGGCTCCGATACGATCGTCGTGTAATGCGTCATCATCGCAATAGCACGCGCTGTCTCCTGCATCAGATAATGTATCTGGCTCACATTCGCGGCTATGATCTTTTGCATGTATTGTATTTCCTCGGTTGTGAGTTCCCTATGGGACATGAGGTTATCGACATAGAGCCGATACCCTGCGTCAGACGGTATACGCCCCGCGGACGCGTGCGGCTGTATGATAAGCCCCATCTCTTCAAGGTCGCTCATCTCGTTTCGAATCGTTGCAGAGCTGATACCGAGGTCGTATTTTTTAGCTATCGTACGGCTGCCTATCGGCTCCGCTGTCTGTATATAATCATTGATAATAGCCTCAAGTATCTTTATCTTTCTTTCATTTAATAACAGGCCCTCATTTGGTATCACTTGTATCACCTCACGTTGTTAGCACTCATTAGCGTTGAGTGCTAATCGCTGAAATAAACATACCACTTGCATTGCTTCATGTCAATAGTATTTTGAATCTTTTATAGAAAAATTTGAGAGCCAGATGTTGCTGCCACATTGACACCCAGCGGATATTTGAACTATACGATCCGAAGCGTAACAAGCGATATACAAAGGATTTGATCAAGATAGGTTTCTTTGAATACGATAAACCCTGTATAGAAAACGAGCATCAACAACACTAGGCAGCGTTTTTCACAACAGGACAGGTAAGTAAGAACGCCCCAAGTCATATAATAAGAGCGGCATCAATAATAGATTTTGACAATCTCGGAGAGGAGGAGCGCAAGGTGTTATCCGCGGTGGAACGAAATAAGGCTGATTATGAAACGGCACTGTACAGCGCATGAAAGTCCGGCAGCGAAGAAGGGCATGAGCTAGGCCAGTCCGAGGGCCGAGAAGAAGGCGGAAAATGCCGGGCACTCTCTGATGCCAAGCGCTTCCTTGAACTGGGGATCGAGCCGGAGTTGGTAGCGAAGGGAACAAATCTGAGTCTTAAGGAAGTATTAAAAATAAGGCATTCATAATTATCTGTACAATATAAATAGGATAAATAGGCGTGGCAGATAGCAAAACCACACCACGGTTTTCCTCTTGCCACAGCCCATTTTTATTACCACCTATTTACAGCATGTTCCGCGAACGCGACAATATCATTTATTTCCAAGTGTGTGCCATCATCGAGCGTTACATATCCATTAAATCGCCCGAACACCTGATGGCATTTGTTATTTACAAATAACAGCTTGGTAGCCGTTACGCGGTCATAGATCGGTGTCATCTCGAGGTCCAGTCGGCCATCCTCTTCATAAATGCGCCATGGCTGCATGTAGTCCCCATTCCCGGCCAGTTCGAAAGCCACCGATCCGAGCTTATGAGCCTTTCCTGCATAGAACACGATATTCTCCGTGGCCTGCGAGGTATTGCCAAAGCCGCAGCCGAGGTTGAACCCGAACATCTGACCGTCCACCATGCCGGTACCGTTTGACCAGTACCATTGATGTGAAAACGGCCATACCCCCCTGCCCCAGTCCAGCAACCCATATGCCGCTTCATTAAATACATATTCCTTTCCGCCAACGCGAATCGTTCCCTTTGCCGTCATGCAGTTGATCTTATGATTATAGTAGAAGGCGTATTTATCCTCATCAAACGGTACGGTGATAACGATCGAATGTGGGTTTTGACGTTGTAGTGCAATCTCGGCCTCAAGATCCCCCGCCTTACATCTCAATATCCGCCTATCCCCTTTTACTGTAAAACGCATATTCATATCATCCCGTTTATACCCGATCACATGATCTTTTTCCGTATCGGTAGGCATCGGCACGCTCTTAAACGGCAGCACGAGCATCTTTGTACGTTCCTCTCTGACTGTACCGTCGAGCGTAAAAAACATCGCCGATATACTGCCCGCGTAGGAGGTGTGGCCGATTGTGAACTGCATACATTTCTCGTTATCCGAAACCTGGTAGAAATCCCATTCCTTTAACCGCCACGGCGCGGTTTTCATAGCGTTGGGGTTATAGTTTAGTACGCTATGTGTCGAATACCCGACCGTCGCGATACCGTTCGCGTTTATGAGCGGACCGGGTTGTGTTATGAGTTTTTGCATACAGACATCCTCTCTTTAAATAATCTATGTGCCGGGATTACTTCCCGCGTTTTTATCCATGCCGTATCACGTCCTATTTCCTTATTTTATTGAGTATATCAACGTTACACAGACATAGCAAGCATTCATAAGGATTTGAATCCTCGTGAATGTACATGCTATAATACATCATCAACATTTGATAGAGGGTTGCAAATGGAACATATAATCAAACAAGCCACACCGGACGACTGTGAGGCCATTTTACGGATATATGCGCATTATGTATTAAACACGGCTATCTCGTTTGAGACTGAGCTGCCGTCCGCCGAAGCGTTTCGTCTACGGGTAAAAGGTATCGCCGAACACTATCCGTTTCTTCTATATCTAGTCGATGGTGAGGTTGTAGGCTATGCATATGCTTCGCGGCATGCCGAACGCGCCGCATATCGTTACGACGTGGATGTCTCCATATACATATCCGAGAAACATCACGGAACCGGGATAGCTGCCGCGCTATATGACCGCTTGTTTAACATATTAGTTGAGCGCGGCTTTTATAACGCCTACGTGACCATTACACTCCCGAATGAGAAGAGCACACATTTCCACAAGAAATTCGGCTTCACAGAGGTAGGCGTATATCACAAAACCGGATATAAGCTAGGCAAATGGCATGACGTTGTCGTCATGGAAAAAACAATACAAGCCCACGCCGAAAACCCCGCACCGATAACAATATAACTAATGGAGAGGTCGTGAACAGATGCCGATAAAGGTACCCGATAACCTACCCGCAAAGGGTGTTTTGCAAAATGAAGATATATTCGTGATGGATTATAGCCGCGCGTATCATCAGGACATACGCGCGCTCAAGATATGCATATTGAACCTGATGCCGAAGAAGCAAGAGACCGAGGTGCAGCTGCTACGCCTTTTGGGCAACAGCCCGCTGCAGGTGGAGATCAGTCTGTTGCATATGCAAAGCCACATCTCGAAGAACACACCGGCCGAGCACATGCTTAGGTTTTACAGAGTATTTGATGATATAAAGAACGAGCGCTTCGACGGTATGATCATCACGGGTGCGCCCGTCGAGCAGATGGACTTCGAAGAGGTCAATTACTGGCAAGAGCTCTGCGAGATCATGGACTGGACCAATACCCATGTGACGAGCACGTTTCATATATGCTGGGGTGCGCAGGCAGGACTCTATCATCACTACGGCATACCCAAGTATCCGCTGGACAAGAAGATGTTTGGTATCTTTCTGCACAAAAAAAATAACCCCATGGCAAAACTGCTGATGGGGTTTGATGATTACTTTTATGTACCGCACTCGCGCCATACGGAGATACGCCGCAGCGATATAGAGAAAATTAACGGCCTCGAGATATTATCAGAGTCCGAGGAATCCGGTGTATATATCGTCTCGAATGAGGACGGCAGCAAGATATTCGTGACAGGGCATTCGGAATACGATCAGCTTACGCTCAAAGGCGAATTCGATCGCGATATCGCAAGCGGCTCGCCGATTGCACCCCCGCGCAATTATTTCCGGGACAATGATCCGAACAACCCGCCCGTAGTGACCTGGCGCTCACATGCTAATCTGCTGTATCTGAACTGGCTCAATTACTTTGTATATCAGGTTACACCTTATGTGCTGTAGGCTTGATTACATTAATCCGGCCGCAAGGCTATTTATTATCAAACCGCATGTTACACCGATTGCATAGGTAATAGCTATAACCTTCAACGCCTTTGTTACGCTACTATGCTGAGATAGTATCACATAGCCAAAGCCCGCTCCGGTACACAACCCCGCAATGGCCGAGCCAAACGGGATCTGACCGCCGATATACAGCTGCGTCATAAGCACGGATATCGAGCATCCCGGTATGAGCCCCATCAGCGCGGTAACAAACGGTTGAAACACGCTACCCGATAGGATCATCGCAGAAAACCGTTCTTCACCTAAGAAGTACACAGCGATATTTATCAATAGCATCGTGATCAATATATAGGCCGTTATCTTAAAGGTGTGGAACAGTGCGTTAAACATGATCTTTCTTTTATGGATATGATGCGAGCACGTCTCGCAGGATTGAAACTCAATATCTATCGGCTTGTCGGCTACGAGCACTTCACTCCTAAACAGCGTTGCATTCAAAAGATATCCTGATGCGATGGCGACAACCAGCTTTACAAGTATTAATAGCCCCACGTCCGCGGGACTGTCCGAGCCTGAGAGTAAGACGGGGATCGCCTCGTCAGAGGTCGCGAGAAACACCGCGATCGCGGTCCCGCCTCTGATGACCCCTTCATTATATAATGTCGCCGCAACCGCCGAAAATCCACACTGTGGTATACACCCGACTGTCCCGCCCGCAAGCGGGCCCAGTCGGTCTATGTGCTTTGCGGACAGGGATAGGTGCCTGGCCTTGCTTTGTAGAAATTCTAAAAGCAAATATATACAAAACAGGAAGGGCACCGTCTTTGCCGTATCCCAAAGGGTTTCGATTAATACCCCCGTCATTTACTCACACTCATTTCAATTAATTACCTTATATTCATCATATGTTCCATAAAAGATATTTAGTTTCTTTTCATTTATTTCCGCGATCTTGTCTGCTATCTTATTAATGAAATACCTATCATGCGAAACAAACATCAGTGTCCCCGTGTAGCCCATCAACGCATCCTCCAATATCTCCCTGGTCTCGATATCGATATGGTTGGTAGGCTCGTCGAGTATCAGGAAATTGACCTCGTTTTGCATAAGCACCGCCAATTTCAACAATACCTTTTCACCGCCGGACAATGCCCCTACGCTTTTATATACATTGTCACCGGTAAAGAAGTACCTCGCCAAAACCCCTCTGGCTTCCCCTTCAAGGCATTTATACTCTTTTCTAAAAGCCTCTATGACCGTATCCTTGTCGTTGTCAAAATGGATTTCCTGCGGGATGTAGCCGAGCTTTGCGCTCGGATTGATCTTGAGGCTCCCGTCATAATGCGTATTTTCACCCAGAATAACCTTGATCAATGCGGTTTTACCGGTGCCGTTATCACCCATCAGGCAGGCCTTTTCCTTCGAAAACACCTGCAATACGGCATTTACAAACAGATTTTGATTGCCCAAGGACAGGCAAAAATCCTCTAACACGAGCACATCCTTACCCGTACGTGAGCCGTTAAAGCCGATAGGAATCTTAGGCTTTTCCATCTGAGGCCTTTCGAGGATATCCATCTTCTCGAGCTTCTTTTCCAACGTCTTGGCCTTTTTATACATGTCCTCGTTGTTGGATCTGTCGCCCCATTCGCGGTAACGCTTTATCGCAGCCTTCATCGCATCGATCTTTTTCTGCTGGTTTTTATAGTTCTCAAATTCTAATAGCAACAGCCGCTCCTGCTCACGTATGCTAAATGAATAATTGCCATTAAATACGCTACAGATACCCCTTTCAAGAACGATCGTTTTTGTAGTGACCTTGTCGAGAAAGTATCTGTCGTGAGAGATAAACACAACCGTACCCTGATACTTTGATATAAAACCCTCAAACCACTCGAGCGTCTTTACGTCCAAGTGATTGGTCGGCTCGTCCAATAGCAAAATATCCGGATTCTTTAAAACCGTCGCCGCCAACTTGACAATGGTCTTTTGACCGCCGCTTAATACATTGAAGTCCTTGTCCAACATCTCTGTAAGCCCGAAGCCATTGATTATACGATTCAACTGGTTTTCCATATCGTAACCGTCTAATGCGATGAACTGATTTTGCACATGACTGTATTCGCGCATAACCTTATCGAGTTTATCCGCGCTGATGTCAGCGGACATTTTTACTTCGAGCTCCGTGAGCTTATCCTTTAACTGTATCTGCCGCTCCAAGGATGCAAGCAATATATCACGTACAATGATCTTTTCCTCAAACAGCTTTGGGATCTGCTCCAAGTATCCGAGCGTCGCACCCTTTCTGATGGAAACCGTACCTCGATCAGCCGTTTCCTCACCGATCATGATCTTAAATATCGTAGTCTTGCCGGCGCCGTTTCGCCCAACGATTGCTACCCTATCGCCGGTTAGCACCTCCAGATTTACCCCGTTTAATACATTCTTGTAGCCGAAATTTTTAGTTATATTATTGATTGCTATTTCTATCATGGTCATCTTCTCCTTATTTTCAAAAGTGTTTTGAAAAACAAGGCCCGTGACTCAGATATAAAAGGCGATTCCAAACTCCGCACAATAAAGAACTAACCGTTCTTTTATCGCCTCCGTCTATAAAGTGACAGACCTTGTACGGAGTTCTACGAATCCAGTTCTGATACGATACAGAACCATAAAACCACTTCCCTTCATTGTGTGATAAACCATTTGTGATAAACCGTTCACAAGTGGATGGTATCATGGGTTTGTTGGATAGTCAATTATCTCCCTTGAATCCTTCCCCTCAATATGATAATATCCCAAAAGCATTCAATATAAAAGAACTATCTCAAGAGGGTGGAGTTATGCGAACAAGAATAGACGACAGGATATTGCCAAACTACACACGCGGCGAGGAAATCTTTAATATGGTGTCCCATATAGTCGGCGGGGCCTTGGGCGTGGTGGTGTTGGTGCTGTGTGTGGTCACAGCCGCGATCAATAAAAACGTATACGGGGTTGTGAGCTCCGCGATATACGGTTCCTCGATGATCATGTTATATACGATGTCGAGCGTATACCATGGTCTCAAGCATGAAAGGGCAAAAAAAATCATGCAGGTGCTCGATCACTGCACAATATATTTCTTGATAGCCGGAACATATACCCCTATCGTACTCAGTGCCGTGCGGCAGATAAACGCGCCGCTCGCGTGGACCATGTTTGGCATAGAATGGGGCTTGGCCGCACTTGCGATCACACTGACCGCAATCGATTTAAAGAAATATGAGGTCTTTTCGATGACATGTTATATCGTGATGGGCTGGAGTATCATCGTGGTATTTGACAAGGTGATACAGGCTCTCACGTTATATGGTACCGCGTTGGTTTTGATCGGCGGTATTTTATATACGATCGGCGCTGTCCTATATGCGATAGGCAAGAAGAAGAAATACGCGCACAATGTCTTTCATGTGTTTGTGCTGTTCGGCAGTCTATTACAGTTTTTTGGGATACTGTTCTACGCGCTATAATTTTATTTACCACAAAAAAAATAGAGTGGAGATATGCGGCATGTTATTCGCATATCTCCACTCTTTTTGTATGAGAGCATCCCTTTCACCTCGGCAAAACAATCTCAATCGAAGTCCCAACCCCTATTTCACTTTTTACACCGATACGCCCATCATGTGCTTCGATAATACTTTTGGCAACGGATAAGCCTAACCCACCGCTGACATTTTCGCTTTCATTAGGACGGTAGTATCGGTGAAACAAATTTTTCACAGTACCTTCACTCATTCCCACGCCGCTGTCTGTCACCATGACGGACAACTGACCGCTATCTGTGTCGTGGAATACCCCAAGCTCAATGCTTGTATTCTGTGGATTGTGTGTAACAGCGTTCATGACTATATTTTGAAACGCTCTATAAATCAATTTTTCATCCGCATAGATCGAAATTGAATCTACATTGCTGTTAAACGAGAACTCATGACGCGCGGCTTTTGGTCCACTGGCAATATCCGCGAGCAAGTTCTTAGAAAAATCTACAAGATCAAAATGCTTTTTGGTCAGAGGATATGTCGTGCTCATTGCGTCCATTTTGAACGAGAGATTCAAATCTCCGATCAAATCAGATATTACAACACTTTTATCGTGGATTTCATGCAAAAACTTTTCCGTTTCCGCTGATGTCCATGTCTTTCCGTGCTCCAGCAGTAATGATGAATAACCGGTGATATAGGAGAGCGGCGTTTTCAAATCGTGTGATACCCCGGCAATCCAGTTTGTTTTTGCCTCCTCTAACCTACTTCGTTCTTGCTCAACAGCCCTAAGCTGCCGTGATAGCATACCAATATCAGAAATCAACTCACGATAGAGAAAATACCGTGCTTTGAGTTTATTACCATATCCATAAAGCTTTTGGTTCATTTCGGGCAGCGGCTCGTTTCCCAAAGATAAATCTTTGATCAACATGAGCATAAACACCAACGGATTTACAAAAAACAAGCCGAGCAGAGCTCCGAAAAGAAGAAACGGGATTATGATGGCTGCAATGTTTAACGCGTTTTGTAGACCCGCATTTTCTGCCAGTCGTGGAATCACATATTCAGCACAGATTAGTACAAACAACCCCGTGAACATAATAAATAAGATAAGACCGACGATAAAAAAAATGATAAAGCGTAGTCTTAACTTCATATGCCTGCAGCTCCTTGTTGCGGAGGCACAAATTTGTATCCGATCCCGCGTAGATTTTGTATCATCATCGGAGCTTGCTCGTCTTGCAGCTTTTTCCGCAGTCGAGAAATCAGCATAGATACGGTTTTATCATCCCCAACGCTTGGATAATCCCATACCGCTTCATAAAGCTGTGATGCGGTAAAAACCCTGTTTGGGTTTTTGCAAAAATGATGAAGCAGGTCGTATTCCTTTGCTGTGCAATCCACCGGTTCGCCGCCGACCGTCAACGTGGCGTCTGTCATATTTAACACAAAGCGCCCGTAATCATAAATTTTATCCGACTTACTCTGCGATACTTGACCATGCAAATAACCCTGCCGACGAAGTACAGCCTTAATACGCGCCACCACTTCCAGTGGCTCAAACGGCTTGGTGATATAGTCATCACCTCCGATGGCAAGGCCCGACAGTTTATCGAGGGTACTGTCTCTTGCGGTTAAAAACAGAATCGGAGCCAAGGTGTAACGGCGTATTTCCCGGCATAAATCAAAACCAGAAAAATCAGGCAAGCACACATCCAACAAAATGACATCGAAACTTTGGCAACGTACTTTTTCCAATGCATCCGACGCGGTAGACGCGCAGGTAATATCCTCAAAATGTTCCTTCTGTAATACAATTTTTAACAGCTCTAAAAGTCCTGTTTCATCGTCAACAAGCAGGATTTTATCTTTTTCCAAGCGTTTATGCCCCCTTTTCTAAATCAAATTGTAGCATATAAAAAAAGCAGACATCAAGTGATCGAGCAAGTTTTACCGAATTGTTACTTTGTTGTGGTTGGTTTGTTGATTTCATACTGTAGGATAACGGTAAAGAACAAGGGAGGTCTTCAATATGCTTACAGTTTATAATTTAACCAAGAAGTACGGCCATAAAACGGCTATAAATCAAATGAATGTGACATTTAAAAAAGGGGTAACCGGTCTGCTTGGTCCCAATGGTGCGGGCAAATCTACGCTGATGCGTATACTTGCGACCATTGATACGCCAACAAATGGAACAATCACCTTTGAAGGGAAGAACATCTTGGAACATCCAAATGCACTGCGTTGCACCCTTGGGTATCTGCCACAGGATTTTGGTGTATATCCCAACATGAGTGCGTTTGAATTTTTAGAGTACATGGCGGCGATGAAAAGCCTGAGCATGAGAACTGCAAAAAAACGGATTGTAGATTTGCTTAACGCCCTTAACCTTGCAGGTGTGGGAAAGAAACGCCTCGGCGATTTTTCCGGCGGCATGAAGCAGCGGGTGGGTATCGCACAAGCGCTTCTAAACGATCCTGGGGTTTTGATTATAGACGAGCCTACCGTAGGACTTGACCCGGAGGAACGTATGCAGTTTCGTAATCTGCTCGCGTCCCTGGCCGCCGACCGCATCATCATTTTATCCACTCACATTGTCAGCGATATCGAATCCATCGCATCAAACCTTGTCGTTGTGAACAATGGCAATCTTGTCACCGCCGTAACACCCAAGCAGTTGATGCATGAAGCCAACGGCAAGGTATGGAATGCCTGTATTCCCGTGGAAAAGCTCGACGAAGTGCAGCAGAGGTTTATCGTCAGCAATTCCATGCAGCGTGCGGACGGCATTCATGTACGCATTGTTTGCGAAAACAAGCCCAGTCTGAATGCTGTGCAAGCAGAGCCCACCTTGGAGGATGCATACCTTTGGCTAACCGGAAGAAAGGAGGCGGTAATATGAGAATGATGGTTTTAATCAAGTACACGCTGCTCAGTCAGTTGCGAAGCACCGGCTATGCCTTGATGCTTGCAATTAGTATACTATTTGGCTTCCTATGCGTACCGGCCATGTCGGACGGCTATCAGATCTTCTATCTGGGCGGTGCGAGGGGCATCTATAACTCTGCGTGGCTCGGTGCCATATCCGCAATTCTGCCGACCATCCTGCTCTGGCTTCCCGGATTTTATTTGCTGCGCAGTCAAATATCAGAGGACAGGCGCCTGGGGATCGGGCAAGCGGTCGCCAGCGCCCCCATCAGTAAGTTGCGTTATGTAGGCGGGAAATTCCTTTGTAACTTTGCGGTGCTTTTATCCTCTGCTCTGATATTTATGGTTGCCGTTATCTTCATGCAACTACTGCGACAGGAAAGCATGGCTGTCCAATTAAATGCCTATTTTTCGCCTCTTATAATGATAACCGTTCCTTATCTTGCTGTTCTTGCCTCGCTGACTGTGCTGATGGATGTTGTTCACTGCTTAAAAGGCGTGCTCGGAAACATTGTTGTCTTTGTGGCTTGGATTATTTTATCCAGTGTATCGGTCGCCGCTCCCGGCAATCCCTTGGATTTGTTTGGAATCGGCTATCTGCTTGGCCAAATGCTCAGCGGCGCTCGGGTAGTATATCCCGGTCTGCCGGAGGCGGCTAGCTTCGGATATTATCCGAACATTGGGGAGATCCCCACATTCATGTGGACCGGTATTGTGTGGGATTTGTCATTTGTGCAAAACAGGATCCTTTGGATTGGCGTTGCCTTGGTTATTGTGGTTATTGCCGCAATTTTGTTTGACCGCTTTCGCACTCCAAGAAGCATTCCGGCTACAAAAGGCAAGACCATTCAACCTACTGTGCTTCGACACGTGTATACTCTGAGGCTTGCACCAGTCCTGAAGAGTAGCCGTCCAAGTTTCTTCGCCTTGCTCAAAGGCGAGCTGAAGCTCATGCTGTCAGGCAGGCGGCTCTGGTGGTATGCGATAAGCTTAATCTTCGTTATATTAAGCTACTTTGTCGTGATTGCCGACGGGTTGCAATGGGTCTGCTTGATCATGCTGTTGCCTGCGGACATCTGGTCAAAAATGGGCTGCCGTGAAAAACTATCCGGCACCTCGGCTTTTATCGCTTCAAGTTGCCCTAAGCGGGTGAAATGGTTTGCAACCTTGACAGCCGGCATATTGATCGCACTGTTATTCTCCAGTGGGATACTTGTTCGCTTTGCTGCTGATGGGCAATGGCAGCACCTGATCTCATGGGCAATAGGCGCTCTCTTCATCCCCACACTGGCGCTCGTATGCGGTACGCTGTCGGGAACAAATAGGCTGTTCGAGGGGCTATATATCGCGCTCCTCTACTTCGGCCCCATTAACAACATGTCGCGGCTGGACTTTTTAGGCGTTCAATCCAGCTCAGCCGGTATGTACTTGGTATTGACAATTACCTTAGCACTCTTGGGAGCAACGTTCTTGTCACTTGCGCCATACAAAAAACGAGAGAGCTACATACTGTAGCTCTCTCTTATCGTTCGCAATATCTTCTTTTCGAGCCTCGACACCTGTACCTGTGAAACGCCCATCGTCTTTGCTATCTCCATCTGCGTCTTGTCATAATAATAACGCAGCATGATGATCTGGCGTTCCTTGGGTTTTAGCTTGCCGATGATCTGCTTTAACGCAATGCTGTCAATCACGCCCACATCATTCTCATCGCGGTCCAGCTTGTCAATCAAATATATCGGCGTGCCGTCGCCCGAGTGTATCGTCGCATACAAAGACTCGACCTCAAACCCGGATTCCATTGCCATAACAAGATCCTCGACGTTTACGCCCATTTCAGTCGCGAGCTCCGACACCGTTGGTTGTTTGCCGCAACGCGAAATATATGCCTCCTGCGCGTACTTGGCCTTTATCGCCATCTCCTTCAGAGGCCTCGAGACCTTGATAATCCCATCGTCTCGAAGGAAGCGCTTGATTTCACCCATGATCATCGGCACCGCGTAGGTCGAAAACTTCACGTCGTAGGACAGATCGAATTTCTGTATACACTTGATCAAGCCGATCGCGCCGATCTGATACAGATCCTCGGCCTCGTATCCGCGCTGTACAAAACGCTTTACAACCGACCATATCAGCCCGCTGTTTTCCCTGACAAGCTGCTCTGCGGCCTGCCTGTCCCCGGCTTGGGCTTTTTTTATGAGTTCTGTTGTTTTATCCGTTGTATCCATCTAATTATGCGTGATCCTTTTCTTCATTTCGATCGTCGTGCCCTGTCCGGGTACGGAATCAACCTTTATGTAGTCCATAAACGTCTCCATTACCGTGAATCCCATACCCGAGCGCTCGAGCTCCGGCTTTGACGTATATAGCGGCGCCATCGCGCGCTCTATGTCCTCTATCCCCACGCCCGTATCCGAGATGGTGATCGTCACCTCATTGCCGCTTATGACCAGCTTCATTGTTATGTACCCGTGCTTGTTTTCGTAGCCATGAATGATAGCGTTCGTGACCGCCTCCGAAACGGCTGTCTTGATCTCGGATATCTCGTTTATGGTGGGGTCCAGGGGCGTTACAAACGCGGCTGCCGCTATCCTCGCAAACGCTTCGTTCTGCGATTGGCTGCTCATTACGATCGTCACTTCGTTATTTTCCATTTCCCATATCCCTCTCCGCTTCGTCCAGACTCTCGTAGCTTGCGACTATCTTGTGCAGACCCGATATCTCATACAGCCGCTTTAGCTCCCTGTTCATGTTTGCTATCGCTACCTTGCCGCCGTTTTTATCGAGCTCCTTATACCGGCCTATGATCATGCCTATCCCCGAGCTATCCATAAACCCCACGCCCGAAAAATCAAAAACCAAATGCTTGCAGCGCGACCTCGGAAATTCCTTCTCAAAACGATCGCGCACCATCTCAGCGCTGTGATGATCAATCTCCCCCATTACCTTTATAATAAAGCACCCGTTTCTCGTCATCGTAATAATGTCCATAGTTACCTCCATGTATTACAGGCTTTGTACAAATGTACAAGCCTATGATAATGAACTTTTCACCATAAAGCAAGCAATACAGCTCGTCAAAATGCCCGTTTTATCGACAAAAATAAACCCCGCTATAGATTCGGCGGCAAATTCCTCCGATCTGTATGGCGGGGTTTGTTCAATGCTAAACGTTAATATTTAATACTTTCCGCTATCGTGGCTCAGCTGCCACGGGATCCCGAACTTGTCCACAAGCATGCAATAACAGTCACTCCAGAAGGTTTTTTGCGGCTCCATGTGCACAGAACCACCCTCTTTGAGGCGATCGAACCAGGTTTTGATCTTGTTTATGTCCTTGGTGCCGACCGTGATGTTGATGTTATTGCCTATCTCAAGGTGCATCGAGGGCGTTACGTCCGAGAACATCATTTTGCTACCCTCGACATGCAATTCCGTGTACATGATCAGGCTCTTTAGCTCATCCGGTAACGGCGGAAAATCCTGTCCGGCCGGAACTTCTCCAAAGGTCATGAACTTGGGCTGCTCACAATCAAAGACCCTTGCATAAAACTCCACTGCTTCTTTACAGTTCCCGTTGAAATTTAGAAACACGTCTACCGACATAAAGCCCTCCGATATCTATTTTACTAACTGATCAAAGATCTTTACGGGTACATATGCTTTGTTATCTACAATAACAGGTGCAGCCGAAAGCTCATACACCATGTCGTTATCAACAATGAAATATTTCTGATCGATCGGGATTTGATATTTGATTACTTCTGCGTTTACGACAACCATACGGCGTGTTGCGTCCCATTCCACCTTTAGGCCCATAGCCTCCGCGATCGGACGTATCGGCAGGTAATATTCATTTCCGATTAGCTCAGCCTTTACACCCGAGGCCGGGATCGTAGCACTGCCGATATAGATGTTCTGCGCATCTGTCTTGACCTTATCCGACAATGTCGTCACGGGTCCGTTAGCAGCAGGCGCTTCGATGGGTGCGGGTGTAGGTGTCGTCGTCTGAGTTTCGGTCTTTACCGGTTCGGCATTTGTGGGTTCTGCCTGACCGGCTATTACCACCGCGTCTGCGGTCGCCTGCGCGGGCAGGCTCATCGTCATGATCTCAAACCATGCAAACAATTCCGTCCCCTGCTTGATATCGTCTATCGTCATGACTTGCTTGGTCTTATATGGTGTCACGGGCGTTTTGTCCGTTATCGTGATCAGATAGTTATTGTCCGTGCTCAGTACCTGAACGCCGTTGTCGGTCTTTGTGACCTTTGCGACGGTCAAAAACGTTGCGGGCGCCTTGTCCTTCTCGATATTTACTATTATAGCCTTTGCGCTGGCCTGAGGCGGTATGCTTCTGGTCATAGCTTGACCGAAATATGCCTGTATCGTATCGCCCTTCTTGATTTCTTTAATCGACGAGGGCGTTTTCTTGGTATTGTCGATAATATAGGTTTCGTCCGATATATTTAACGTAACCTCCGGATATTCTCCGGTTGTTGTCTTGATTGTGATCTGGTTGTCGCCTATTTCCATTACGGTTCCGCTGACCGATATCAACGACGGTGTTTCCTCTCCTACGGTCACGGGCTTGTTCAAATCCTCAGCCGATGCCTGCGGCAGTTCTACCGCCACGCTGTTGTTGTTTGTGCTCGATGCGTATACGGCTGTGGCACCAACGCTTAAACTCATCATCATCGCGCACAGCGCCGCTGTTGAAAATAACATTACCTTCTTCTTCATATACATCCTCCGTTCTTTTACTGGGTATCTCGTTTATCAGACGTAAATACTTCATGAAAGGTTCCAAGAATATCATCCGCAAATACGCACAAATTATCCGCGGCTTGTTATGTGCTCAGCTTGGATCTGGGCTTCAACGCATAACTGCGCGGCCAAAAACGCATGCTCCTGTGTCATCGCGTTCTCTGTGCGGTTCAGGCAGTCCAGTATCAGTTCACCGAAAAACGGATAGCCGACCTTCCCATTTACATTTATGAAGCCTTCCGAATCATGCGTCACGAGATAGACATTGTCCGGCGTTTTATCGCGAGCGACATCTATATATTTGCGCAGCTCTATATAACCCTTTGTGCCCAATATAAACAGCCTGCCGTCACCCCATGTGCCCAAGCCGTCCGGCGTAAACCAATCCACCCTGAAGTAATTCGTCGCATTATTGTTCGCCACGAGCATCGCGTCGCCAAAATCCTCAAGTTCCGGATATTCGGGATGGTTATAGTTACCCACCTGCGAACGCACGACCCTCGCGTTTTTCGCCCCCGTGTAAAACAAAAACTGCTCGACCTGATGACTGCCGATGTCGCAGAGTATACCGCCGTATTGTTCCTTTTTGAAAAACCAGTCCGGGCGCGTATGAGCCGACAGACGATGCGGCCCCGTTCCGAGTACCTGGATGATATCACCGATGACGCCGTCCTTTACGAGCTGACCCGCGTATATGGAGCTCTCGTTATGCAGACGCTCGCTGTAATAGACCATGTAACGCCGTCCGGTCGTTTTCACGGCGTCCCTCGCGGCCTGCAGCTGCTCAAGCGATACGAGCGGGGTCTTGTCTGTGAAATAATCCTTGCCCGCGTCCATCACGCGCAATCCTATCGGGCAGCGTTCATTTGGGATCGCGGCCGCGGCGACCATCTTTACTTCCCCGTCCGACAATATCTCGTCTAGTGACCGCGCGGGTTTTGTTCCGGGATATCGTTTCAAGAAGTCGTTGACCTTATTCACGTCCGGATCATATACCCATTTGCATATGCCGCCGGCTTCGGTCAGACCGTTTACCATGCCGTTGATATGTCCGTGGTCCAATGCACATGCCGCGAACACAAACTCGCCCTTTTCGACCACAGGCTTGAAATTGCCCTCGGGCGCGTAATTCATACCGTCCTTTGTCATATATTTCCTCCGTTCATTTACTCTGCGAGCATTATATTGTATATGACATATAAATGAAACTTTATTTTGAATCGTTGACCTGAGCTTTCAATGGAATTATAATGCAATATGCGTACAGAAAGGGGATAGCATGGTTTATCATAGGGATTTACTTGAAGAAATACGCGCATTGCCCGCCATAGACACATGCGTTCGTCTGGATTCTGAACAGGAGCGTACCTCACAGGAAGCGGACTTTTTTAGTGTGTTTCTATGCGCACGCGCATGCAATGAATTATCCGCAGCCGGTATGCCGCAAAGGGATATGGCCGAGCTTTTAAACGCGAACACATCGCATGAAACCAAGATACGGCTGTTTATACCGTATTGGCAGAAATGCAGCAACACCGCATTTTTCCGTGCACAAACCCAGGCAGTTCACGATATCTATAATATCCCGGAGATCACCGCAGAAACCCTGCCGGAGCTGTCCGAGCGGATATCACAACGCAATAAACCCGGGGTATATGCGGCGATACTACAGGATATAGGGCATGTCTCACAATGTGTGACCGCGTGGCGCGGCGAACCGTTAAAGCCGTTTGACAAGAGCTTTTATAAGGTATCGCTCTGTGTAGACGATATCATCGGCATTACGGATGCATCGGACATAAACAGGCTCGAGCAGCATCACGGCATCTTTATTCGATCTCTGTACGACTTTAGCGAGCTCATCGAAGGGATGATCTCATCCATCAAGGATGTGGGTCTGTGTGCGATATTTTCAACACCCGGTGCGTTCAGGACGCTAGAATTTGAGTATGTGACCGATAACGAGGCCGCATTATCGCTGGAGCGCATATTGACCGACAAGTCCACGGCTTCGGATGCTAAAAACCTACAGGATTTTCTGATGTACAGCCTCGCTCAAACAGCATATTGGCATAACCTGGTGTTTCAAATACATACAGGCATTACATCGCGCGGAATAATCACGCCGGACCGCACAAACCCGTTGCTGCTGTCGAGGCTTATAAACGACAGGCCGGACACGGTGTTTGACATCTTGATCGGCGGTATTCCGTTTGGGGATCAAGCGCTCGCACTCGCAAAGACCTTTCCGAATGTTTACATCAACCTCACACTCACGCACACCGTCGCGAGCCGTACCGCCGTACGCCTGCTGACCGAATGGCTGCATGCGATACCGGCAGGACGGATTATCGGCTTTGGCAGCGACGGAACAATGCCCGAGGATATTTACGCCAGCCTCTGTATGGCGAGGGATAACATTGCGCGTGCGCTCTGCGAGTGGGTAGCGTACGATGAGATCAGCAGGTCCACGGCTATCCGTTATGCGCGCATGCTGTTGCATGACAATCCCGCAGAACTCTTTCCTAAATAATCGCATACAATACACAAATCCCATCGAAACTTAGGAGTGTGTGTATGTACAAGTATGCATTGAGTTTTGACGAACAGGGCGACTCCATGGAAATGGCAAGGGCAGAAACGGCTCAACTCGGTATGCCAAATCCGTTTACACCGCCTTCCGATTACGAACGCGGGCGCGGGCATAACCATAGACCCGGCCCAAGACCCGAACCGTTCCCGCCACCGGGACCCGGACCGGGCCCGTACCCACCGCCGCAACCGGGACCGTACCCACCACCGGGCCCAGGGCCGTATCCCGGACCGGGGCCATATCCTGGCCCGGGGCCATATCCTGGCCCTTACCCGCCACCGCCGCCAGGCCCGGGACCAAGCCCCGGCCCATATCCGCAGCCCGGCCCCGAACCATTCCCCGGCGCGGACATGAAGCCTACAGCACCTCCGCCTCAAAAGATACCCGAGCGCGGCAACACACTACTCCGCGTTGACCCGGGTTCTATTCAAGGCTGTTTGTACAGAAACACCTATGTTTGGCTAACGAGCGGACGCAGCTTCTGGTTCTATCCCGTTTACGTAGGCCGCACCTCTGTATCGGGTTATAGATGGACGCGTTTCGGTTGGGCATTTATGGGTCTCGATACAAACCTGATCGAATATTTTACATGCAGGGTATAACGATTTAAACGTTTCATTAAAATACTAAGGAGGCATTTATTTATGGAGAAACTTTCTTTTCACCACATCGCGTTAAACGCGGATCATTTTGACGCATCCGTGAAGTTTTTTAAAGCTATCGGTTTGACCGAGAAATGCAAATGGGGCGACTGGGATAACAACAAGGACCGTGCGATCATGCTCTCGATGGGCGACGGCGGTATCGTAGAGCTGTTCCAAAAGGACGGTCAACCCGAGGAGCAAAATCCGAAGTGGGCGCATCTTGCGTTCGCATGCAACGATGTCGACGCTATGTACAACGCCGCGCTCGAAGCCGGAGCCGAGCCTAAGATGACACCGACCGACGTGGATATCCCATCTACGCCTGTGCTTGCGGTACGCATCGCGTTCGTAACGGGCCCGTCGGGCGAGGTCGTAGAGTTCTTCCATGAAAAGGCTTGACCTTCAGGATCTTATTAATATAGGCATCCTCTGCGCAAGCCTGCTGCTTGTGCTTGTTTTAGTGTGGAGTTATACGGGGTTATGGCCGACTGTGCCTACCCCGTATAACTCCCATTTTTTACAGGCAAAGGCCTGGCTCTCCGGGAGCTTTAGCCTACCCAATAATCCATCACATCTCGAGATCGCTATCCATAACGGCAAATATTTTGTGAGCTTCCCGCCGCTGCCATCGGTTTTTATGCTGCCCTTCGCGCTGCTCGCACCGGGCTTTGCGCCCGAGCATTATATGAACGTCGCGTTCGCGTTGCTGGGTGCCGTATTTGCGTATCTATTGGCGCGCAATTTCAATAAGGACGCGTCCTCGTCGCTGTTCTACGCGTCGTTTTTGACCATCGGCTCGAACCTGTTGTTTTTATTCACTACGGGCATGGTCTGGTTTTTATTGCAGACGATGGCGTTTACGTTTACGATGATGTCGTTATATTTCGCGACATCCGAAAACCCCAATCCCAAAGCCGCGTTTTTCTGTGTCGCACTCGCCGTGGGCTGTCGTCCGTTTCAATTGATCTATGGCATACCCGTTGCTCTCGTGCTGTTTCTAACATACAGACAAGCCTCTATGCCGCTCGGGGATATTGTTAAAAAGCTGTTTAAAGCCGCGATACCCGCGCTATTTCTGGGGTTTTTATATGCATGGTATAACCTGGCGCGTTTCGGTAATCCTATCGAGTTCGGGCATAACTATCTGCCCGAGTTCTTGGAAAGCCCGGACGGGCAGTTCTCTATAAAATATCTCCTCGGAAATATGCGCTCTTATATACTGATGCCCACATTGGGAGAGGACATGAAGATAAGCTATCCGATCTTTAACGGCTTCTCAATCTTTTTGATAAACCCTATGTATACGATCACAGCCGTGCTCGCGGCGCTGTATATGTTAAAACCCCTGCGAAAAGAAATACCTACCCCACCCGCGCAGCGGATATGGGTCTTTGCAGTGTTTGTATTCACGATACTCGCCCACCTGATGCTAATAGCCATGCATAAAACCATGGGCGGCTGGCATTTCGGTAATCGCTACGCGGCCGATACCTTTCCGGCGGTGTATTTCGTGTTGCTTTTGATCACAAAAAAAGACAGCCTTATATGCAGGCTGTCCGTACCGTTGTTGCTGTTTGGGGTTGTGTTTAATGCGATTGGGGCGATCATGGTGCTGGGGAATAGATAAATTTCTCACACCGCGTTTATCAAATTAAACGTCGGTAGCATCACACTGAGCATCAAAAAGCCCATCACGAGCCCGAGCACTACGGTCAATACGGGTTCGATGAGCTTGCCGAATACCGTAACGGCGCTTTTTATCTCGGCATCGAGGTAATCGGCGCCGTTTTTAAATGCCTGGCTGACCATGCCCGTTTCCTCGCCCACACGTATCATCTGGAGCAATATCTCATCAAACAAGCCCGTCACAAGCATGACCTCCGACAAGGACTCACCCTTCGCAAGACCCGTCGTCAACAGCTCGACATGCTGTTTCATATAAAAGTTTCCGAGTACATCACGCGTCACTATCGCCGCCTCGCTGATCTGCATGCCAGCGGCTGTCATCACGGCCATCGCGCGAGCGAATTCGAGGCTGGCGTTGATCCGCCCGAGCTTTCCTATAGCGGGCATATTCAGCATCGCATATCCCAAAAGGTATCGACCCCTTTCGGAGCGCAAGAACATCACGATCCCAGCAGCAACCAATATCGATAACATCGACAGCAATATACCGTTATCCGACATAAAGCCTGCGAAATCCAACAGCGCCTGCGTAATCGGAGGTAGCTCCGCAGAGATATCCGTAAACACCGTCGCATACACGGGTAATACATAGACAACCGTCATGATGATGACAGACACCATCGCCGCAAACACAGCCGCCGGATATATCAACGCATTAGCGATATCCGAGCGGGTCCTTTGCGCGTTGTCAAAATAGTCCGCGGCCATCTTCATCGCCTCATCCATTTTGCCGGTCTGCTCGCCTATGCGGCACATCCCCGTAAAAAACGCCGGAAATCCCGCATCTCTGACAGCCCTGTGTAGGCTCTCGCCCTGCATGAGCTTGGATTGCACCTTGGTCGTCATCCCCGCGAGGAAACGATCCTTGTTTTGCCGTGAGAGTATCTGAAATGCCCTCGGCAGCTCTATCCCCGAGCTGCACAAAAACGACAGCCTACGGCAAAACATCCCATATGACTTCGCACCGACCGACGGCTTGATGATATATATATTGTTCAGTCGTTTGATACTATCCGATATCACCTGTTGCCTCCGTAATATCTATGAGCCTCATGATTTCATCGAGGCTAGTCTCAGCACGTAGTACACGTTCGCGTGCGTTGTCCCACATCCCTTTAAAACCTATCGCCCTCAGATGCGCCTTGATCTCACCCATCGTCCCGCGCCTGTCGACTATCTCCTTTAGTCCGTCATCCATCACGACATACTCATATATCGCAAATCGCCCCATATACCCCGTATAAGCACAGCTCGAGCAACCTGTCGGTATATATACCCTCTCCCCCGGCTTTATACCCAAAGCCTGCGCCGCATAACTTTCCTCACCGGCATACTCCGAGGGCCGCTTGCATTTACATAGCCTGCGAACCAGACGCTGTGAGATCACGGCCTTGAGCGCCGAGGATACGAGGTAATGCTCCACACCCATATTGATGAGGCGGATGATCGCGGATACCGCATCGTTAGTATGCAATGTCCCGAGCATCAGATGCCCCGTGATCGCCGCGCGTATCGCGAGGTGAGCGGTTTCCTCGTCGCGAATCTCGCCGACCATGATGATATCCGGGTCTTGGCGCAACACCGAACGCAGCACACTCCCAAAGCCCAATCCCGCGCGTGGGTTTATCTGTATCTGATTCACGCCCTTCATACGGTGCTCGACCGGGTCCTCTATTGTGACGATGTTCACGCCCTCCTTGTTCAAATCCGTCAGAAAGCTGAATAGCGTCGTGGTCTTTCCGCTGCCCGTGGGGCCAGTGATTAGTATCGCACCGTTCGGTATCGCAAATATCTCGGACAACCGTTTCATGTCATGCTCGAGAAAACCCATTTCGGCCTTTCCGATCAATGTGCCCGAGGTGTATATCAGGCGTATTACGGCCTTTTCGCCAAACACCGTGGGCATCGTACTGATACGAAAATCCACCGCACGCCCGTTCACTGTCATCACAAAATGCCCATCCTGAGGGATGCGCTTCTCCGAAATATCCATGTTCGCCATGATCTTGATGCGTGAGATGATATTTGGCAACAAGCTCACGTCGACCTGCTCAAACAGCTTCAGCTGTCCGTCGATCCTATAGCGTGTGCGCAAGATATCCTCATACGGCTCGATGTGTATGTCGCTCGCGTTATATAAAACAGCGGACTCGATCAATGAATCAATAAGCCGTACTGCGGGCGCATTTTGTACGTCGGCATGTACGGCTTTATTCATATCGAGATTCATATTTTTGAGGTTTTCGTCCACGATAAACTGTGACGCTATATTGCTGATGCGGCTGTGGCCGTAGTAATTGTTGATATATACCGTGAGCTGTTCCTCGTCTGCGTATAAAGGCTCAGCAAACAGACCCGTCTCAAGCCTCACCTGCTCTGTGGCGTTTGTATCGTTCGGGTCGGCTATCGCTATGTACAGCACATTGTCGCGGACATAGAGCGGCATGAGCTTATGCCGCCGGCATGTCGAATAGTCTAAAAGCGATACTGCATCGGCGTCTATGGTTGCGTTGGAAAGGTCGACCTTAGCCGTTGCCATGTTGCATTACCCTCACTTCTTCGGTTTGATCTTGTCTACGAACTTTGTTATCGCACCCAACGGGCCGTCGTTGCCACCCTCGGAGCCATCGGCTTTCGCCTGTGCCTTCTTTTTCTTTGCGATCTCCTTGAGCTCCTGCTTTGTCTTCATGCCCTTCATCTCGGCTATATAGATGCCCGCTATCGATACCTTTACACTCTTTTGTAGCGGCAGCGCTTCAAATACATCCTTGTCACACATAAACGTCATGATTTGCGGCCCGATCTTGGCCTTTACCATCGGCATCTTCATCCAACTGTAATACTTCGGCATCTGATCGGTTACGACCTTTGGCAGGTTGGCCTCGGTCGGCTTCATCTTCTTTTTGTCGATAACATAGATCGTCACGGCTTGCTTTGAACGCTCGAGCATGCTCTGCTGATCCACCATCTTACGTGAAGCCCATCTGTTCAGGAAATACAGTCCCACACCCAATGCCGCTATTACCACGAATACGATGACCAAAATGTCTGCTGTCGTTAACATCATCTTTCCCCTTTCGGAAGCGGTATATCGTTCTGTGAACGGTTCGTGGTATTATAGCATATAAAACTGCGGATGAGTACAACTTTTCTATGACCCTCATGCGGTGATTCTGCTTTCCTTTTACCAATTCATCGGTTAAAATGGCAAGAAGCATTCCCGAAACTATTCCTCGGAGGCGATGATGAGCGATATTATCAATCTTTTACTTAATATAAACATCGTTTTGAACATCATATTCGGTATCGTAATCGTATTCTTTGAACGACGTAACCCGGCCGTGACCTGGGCATGGCTTATGGTGATTACATTAGTGCCTTTTGTGGGCTTTGTGCTGTATCTCACATTCGGGCTCGACAGCCGCAAGAGCCGCCTATTCGCAATGAAGGCCAAGCATGACGGCCAAATCTTTTCCGCGTGTGTGCAGCTTGAAAACGTGCAGCAACTCTACAACGATACGAGGAACCGTACGGAGGTCGGCGGCATATATACGGACATGATCCGGCTTAATTTCTATTCGAGTAAGGGGATATATACCTCAGGTAACAGCCTCCGACTCTATTTCGACGGAACGGACAAGTTCGACGCGTTGCTCGCGGACATCGCTTCCGCACGCAAATATATACACATGCAATACTACATCATCCGATACGACAATACATCACGCCGTGTCATAGACGCGCTTGCTCAAAAAGCCGCCGAGGGTATCAAGGTACGCTTGCTGTATGACGGCATGGGATGCGTATTTACCTCAAAAAAGCTCTTTGCGAACCTAATAGCTGCCGGAGGCGAGGTCACTGCGTTTTTACCGCCGTCACCAATTCGCATTAACTACAGAAACCACCGTAAGCTCTGCATCATAGACGGACAGATAGGTTACATCGGCGGCTTCAATATTGGTGACGAGTACCTCGGCCTCGTCAAGCGCTTTGGCTATTGGCGCGATACGCATCTGCGCATAGTGGGCTCGGCGGTATATGATCTGCAGATACGCTTCATCATGGATTGGAACTTTTATTCGAGAATTAAGATATCGATGATATTGTCCGATCTGCTACCGCTGTTTCCGAGGATGCACGAACAAGAGGACGACGAGGAGCTCTCAAACGCCGATGTGCAGATCGTTTCAAGCGGGCCCGACACACAGCACCACAGCATCTTATATAGCTACACGAAGATGATTTCCGAGGCACAGCGCTCAGTCTATATACAGACACCGTATTTCGTACCGGACGACAGCATCCTAGAGGCATTACGCATAGCCGCGCTGTCGGGCAAGGACGTACGCATCATGATACCCGCACATCCGGATCACCCTTTCGTATACTGGGCCGCGCTGTCGTATCTGGGTGAGCTACTGCCGATCGGGGTAAAATGTTACCAATACCAAAACGGATTTATACACACAAAGGTATTGATCATCGATTCGAAGGTCGCATCGGTCGGCACGGCCAATATGGATGTGCGCAGCTTTAAGTTGAATTTTGAGTGCAATGCGTTTATATATGACCGAGAGACCGCGACACACCTTGAGAGGCAGTTCTTGATCGATCAAGAGTTTTGCTCGGAGATCACAGGGGAGCTGTATGAAAATCGGTCGACGGTGACGAAGATAAAGGAGAGCGTATCGAGGCTTTTGAGCCCGCTGCTGTAAAGGGGGAATACGATAAGTGATTACAGGAAATATAAAAAGGATCGACCTAGGGCAATCCTCATTTGAAAATCTGATAAACGATAATAACCTTTATATCGACAAAAGCAGATTTATTGAGAACTTTTTAAACGAAAGTAATTCAGTACAACTTACAACAGTTACGAATACGAAGCTATTAAGGCATATGAAACCGCTTTGTTATCAACCGGACTTAAGGGAAACAGATTTTTAAAGAAAGCCTTATTGACAGGCGTAATGCGTATATCCAGAGAGAGTATCCTAAGCGGTTTAAATAATCTATATACCTATGATATATTTTCGGATTACTTATATCAGGATGATTTTGGGCTTACTGAATGCGAGATTGATGAGCTTTATGCGCTTGAATACTTCGACAGGGATAAATTAAAATCATGGTACAACGGCATAAAGGTAAACGGAAGAGCGATATACAATATCTACTCTGTGTTATCGTTTTTAAAAAGCGGGCAGATAAGCAATTACTGGGGACGCAGCGGAACACTCGACATCATCCTGAGTTTGCTGACTAATGAAAGACTTAGAGCTTTAGAAAAGCTTTTATCGGGTCATGTGATCGAAGCAATAATTGATAGGCACATTTCGTTAAATGATCTAACCACCACCTCAAGCGATGCGACCTTTTATTCTGTGCTCGTGCAGGCCGGATATCTTTCCTTAGATCACATCAATCATGAAAGCGATAGCGTACGCCTTTCAATACCCAATACAGAGTTAATGAACGTATGGAAGGAATTTATCCTACAGCGTTTTACCAAAGGTGAGGTGCCGGTAAAAACACTGTTTGATAATATAGAGAATCTGGAATTATTTGACAGTGATCTACAGTATTTTTTATCTGATAAACTATCGTATTACGATATCGATAACAGTTCGGCCAAAACACGTGAACGCATTTATCATGTGTTTGTCTTAGGCTTATTGTCTGCATATGAAGACATCAGATATATAAAACCACCATTATCAAACCGTGAAAGTGGTGACGGTCGATATGATATACTGCTTGAACGAAAGGGGTTCAGTATAATATTCGAGTTTAAATCTGTGGATCACATACACCAGATGCCCGACGCTGTACAAGACGGACTACAACAGATTGAAGATAAACGATACTACGCAGATGTTCCAAAGGGTACAAAACTAATTAAAACCTCTATTGCCTTTTGCGGCAAGCAATGCATATCAAAAAGCGTGCTGCACGTTTGGGATAAATAATAAATAGGCTGTTGCAAATTAAACCGGCTAAGGTTTAATCTGCAACAGCCCCTTTTCTCTTTTGTCACTATCTGAACTTATCAGTCTCTTCTTGCGATCACGTCGTCGATTTTGCCGTACAGGCTCAGACAATAGAGGCCGGACAGACCGACGAGCGCGTAGATCACGCGGCTCAGCCATGATTCCATGCCGCCAAACAGTGTCGCGACCAGGTCGAATTTAAAAAATCCGATCAGGCCCCAATTCACCGCACCTATGATCACAAGCGTCAGAGCCGTCCAGTCAAACGGTCTTGATCTCATATCTCATCCTCCTTAGATATATCAAGGTATGCTCATTTTCGAACACTCATATTTTGCCTCAAAATATATTTTTTAATCCATCTGTTTGCAAACGTGCAAATGCAGACGTGTAAATGCGGACATGTTCCCATGATTTTTTGCATAAACTATGTTATCATTACAAAGGCAAAATTAACCTGACATACAAACGGGGGTACATATGTTATTGATCTTTTTAAGTATCATGGCCGGTGTGGTTGGCACCGGGCTCGGCGGTGTTATCACAGCGGTCTACGGCAACAGCTCCGAACGCACCATCTGCGGCTTTTTATCGTTTGCGGCGGGCGTGATGATCAGTATCGTCTGCTTTGGGCTGATACCCGAGGCTATAGCACTCTCCGGTGCGTTATACGCGGTGTTTGGGCTCATCCTCGGTATCATCATCATAATGATTTTAAACCGTCTGATCGACAATATCACCGCGAGCAAGCAAAAGGGTCTGCATGAATCCCACGAGGAGCTCTACCATGAGACCTCTGTTATACAAAACAAGGAACGGTTGTTCCACTCCGGTATTATCATGATCACGGCCATCGCACTACATAATATCCCCGAGGGCATAGCCATCGGCGCGGGTGGCAGCCACAATCTCAAGATGGGTCTGATGCTCGTCATCATGATCGCTTTGCACAATATCCCCGAGGGTCTTGCGATCTCCGCTCCGCTTTCGGCAGGTGGTCTTTCAAAGGTCAAGGTCGTACTGTTGACCGCGCTGTCCGGTGCGCCTACGTTTATCGGTGCGGTGGTTGGTATGCTGTTGGGCAATATCTCCGACACAGCGATCGCGTTTTCATTGGCAATGGCCGGCGGCGCTATGCTCTATGTCGTATTCGGCGAGATCATCCCGCAGTCCGTATTTTTGAGCAAAGAGCGCACGCCCGTCATCATCACGCTGATCGGGGTCATCGTAGGTCTGTGCTTGACGATGATGTAGATGAGATTGCAACGATATTATTTCCTTTTCGCTTTCTCAATACTTACCTTTTTACCCTTGATCTTTTTATTCTTTAACGCCGTGATGATATCCTTCGATATGCCCTTCGGTACATCTACGAATGTAAATTCATCATAGATATCGATATGCCCGATCAGCTTACCTGATATGCCCGCTTCTCCGGCTATAGCACCCACGACATCGTTGGGCTTTATCTTGTCCTTGCGGCCCACATCCATAAACAACCGGACCATGTCCGCGTCGTCATAAAATCTGTTGCCCTCTCCGCGCGGAGCATCACGGTATTTTCCGTCCTTGCGCTTGCCGTCTCTTGGGCCAAAGTCCTTATCCTTATTCCTAAATCTCTCTTTCTGTTTCTCCGAACGCTCACGTTCAAAATCCACTATCTGAGCATCCATCGCCTCGGCATCTTCATCGTACAGGCTTTGCTTCAAAAGCGCCGCCGCGATGTCTATCGCCGAATAATCCTCGTTTATCATGCTCTCTGCTATGTTTACATATTTTGTCAGATGGCCCTCGTCGATGATGCCCTTTATTTTCTCGACAAAGTCACGCGTCTTGTTGAGCTCGATATCGCTGAGCGTAGGTAAGCGCCTCTGCACGATCTTCGCGCGCGTAAAGTTTATAATCTCACGCAGCTTATATATCTCCTTGCCCACGACAAAGGTATATGCGCGCCCAGCCTTACCGGCGCGGCCTGTACGTCCTATGCGGTGTACATAGTATTCCTCGTCCTGCGGCAGATCATAATTGAACACGATATCGATATCGTCAACGTCTAGACCACGCGCCGCGACATCCGTCGCCACCAATATCTCGAGCGTACGGTTACGGAACTTTTTCATGACCATGTCACGCTGCATCTGCTTCAGGTCACCGTGAAGCCCTTCTGCGAAATATCCCCTGCCCTGCAATTGCTCGACGAGCTCGTCCACCATCTTCTTTGTGTTACAGAACACAAGCGACAGATTCGGGTTATCGAGATCCACGAGCCTACATAGTGCTTCGAGCTTCAGGTTTTCCTTTATCTCGAAATAGAACTGGTCAATGCTCGGGACTGTGAGCTCCTTGTGCACGACCTTTACATGCTGCGGCTCACTCTGGAAATTTTTGGTAATATCCAATATACCCTTCGACATCGTGGCCGAGAAGAGTATCGTCTGGCGTTCCTCTGGGGTCTTTTCAAGGATCGTCTCTATATCCTCACGAAAGCCCATATCGAGCATCTCGTCTGCCTCGTCGAGTACGACGATACGCACCGTCTCCATCTTTAGCGTGCGGCGTTCCATGTGATCCATCACACGACCAGGCGTTCCGATGATGACCTGCGCGCCCTTCTTTAATGCTATGATTTGCCTATCTATCGGCTGACCGCCATATATCGGTAAAACACGTATGCTCTCGCGATATTTCAATAACTTGCGGAATTCCTCGCTGATCTGTATCGCGAGCTCACGCGTCGGACACAGTATCACGGCCTGCAGTTTGCGATCGTTCGGGTCGAGCTTTTCCAATAGCGGTATGCCGAACGCGGCTGTCTTACCTGTACCTGTTTGTGACTGACCGATCACATCCTTGCCGGACATGATGATCTCTATCGATTGCGACTGTATAGGCGTCGCTTCCTCAAAGCCCATGTCCGCTATCGCCTTTAGCGTATCCTCGGACAGGTTCATTTCTTCAAATCTTGTTGGGTTCATTAAATAATCCTTTCTTATTCCTGTTTCTATATATTGGTATATTTTGGTGATTTCTTCATAACATTATGGTATTATGCTCGTATTTATTGCAAAAGGGGGAACTTTTATGTCGGCTTTCCAAGCCGTTATTCTCGGTATCATCCAGGGGCTCGCGGAATTTTTACCCATCAGCAGCTCCGGGCATCTCGTGCTGTTTCAAAGGCTGTTTGGTATAACCACGGACAATCTCGCGTTCGATGTCGTCGTGCATTTAGGCACGCTTGTCTCTGTATTTATTGTTTTATGGCGTGAGCTTTTTATGCTCATAAAAAAACCCTTCCAGAAGCTTACCGGCTTATTGATCGTTGGCACGATACCGGCGATGCTGGTCGGGTTCGTAGCAAATGACTTCATCGAAAGCCTGTTTGGCGGCGGTATCTTTCTCGGTATCGGCTTTGCGATTACCGGATGCATGTTGATCTACGCCGACAGGGTTAGAGCCGGTAAAAAGAATTTTAAAAGCATGGGTTATATGGACGCTGCTATCGTGGGCTTGATGCAAGCTATTGGTGTTGCTCCGGGTGTCTCGCGTTCGGGCTCGACCATTACTGGCGGATTACTGGGAGGATTGGACAGAGACACCGCTGCGCGTTTCTCGTTCCTGCTGTC
>CAYURR010000013.1:0-31874 GCA_964446745.1 uncultured Defluviitaleaceae bacterium
GCACATTAAAGCGGCATCTGCTGCTGCCGACCTCACACTGGAACGAGGAACGCTGTGCCTCGATGAGATGGATAGCACATGCATATTCGGGGCTCGGGGACAACAAACAGGCATATACCTGGTATTATCGGGCCATTGCGGAGGCCCCGCATCTGCGCGATCCATATGTGGAATTTGCTCGGCTCGCGTATCGGCTCAGAGACTGGCCCACCTCATTTTTCGCCGCCGAGGGCGCGCTCAAAATACCCGAGCGCTCCCAGACCTATGTAAACATGGGTTACTCCTGGGATCACACCCCCAACGATCTGTGCTCGATTGCATGCTTCAACCTACGTATGTATGATCGGTCGCTATACCATGCAAAAAAGGCGATTGAGATAAGCCCGGAGGATGTAAGATTACAAAACAATTTGTTGCTAATAGAAGACGCTATGTCGCGTATAGAGTAGATTCATACTAAAAATTTGCATGAACCGTAATTAATCACATTCATAGAATGCAATTGTCAGCAAGGCAAATCTTTTGACGGTCTACCATCCGGCACCTACAGCGTGGCGGTTGTTTGCGATGGCTATCGCATGAGCACCCCAAAATCCACATCGCTATCCATCGGCTCCACAGTGGAACTAAGCTTCGCGCTTACAAGGGACGATACCCTAAACCTCGGCACGATAACCGGCCTTGTATATTCAAACAATGCCAAGAATGAGAAAGAACCGCTCGCAGGTGCTAAGCTCTCCTTGCTCAATGATCAGGATGAAACTGTTGCCGTAACATATAGCACGGCAGACGGCGAATTCGCTTTTTATGATATATCGGACGGCAGATACAGCGTGTTGGTCACTGCTCAGGGCTATCTTGCATCAGATCCTATAGTCGTAAATATTTCCGGCGGCAACATCATCAACAGCCAAATAACCCTTGAAATCGATCAACGTCAATATAACGGTACTGTCAATGGCGTTATCGTAGACAAACAGGGACGGCACGTGCCCGGATGCTTTGTGGGGCTTTATAAACTGATAAAGCTCGATGATGATACTGTAGTGGAGCGTATGATTACAGCGGCCTGGCCGAATCAAGCTCTATATGTGTTGCCGGTGAGGTGGATGCGGTTGCAAACATCCACTTCTCCGATTACCGCTCATTTATTTTCTTGCATTTTGACATTCCTGTCAGAACCATCTGCATAGAAAGCTTGAACGGATGTCACAAGGAGAATCGTAATACCTTTGACAGAAGCGAGATGCTTATCGGTTGGATCGCACCGGGCGAATATAAATTGACCGTGTGTGGCAAATGCTCAAAGGCGTTTATCATATCTTTGCCACCTCGAAGTTATCTTGATCTTTATCTCCTTTAGCATTTTAATAAAGGGGCTGCAGCAGATTGTAATATCTGCTGTAGCCCCTTCATCTTGGTAAGGTTTGAAACGAGTGTTGAATACCCGGTTTCATATTCTTAGATTTACTCCTTGATTACTTCCTAATTTAACTGTACAATCTCCCGACATAGGAGATGATGCATATGAAGACACTTATCATCAATGGCTCGCCGAGAAAGAACGGCGGTACATCGACACTGATCTCTTTGCTTTCGGAGCGATTAAACGGAGAGATTAAGATCATAGACACATACCGCTGCGTGATATCTCCGTGTTTGGACTGCCGTCAATGCTGGAGCCATGCCGAATGCTCCATCGATGATCCGATGCAGGATGTTTACAACGCGATAAATGATGCGGACAATATCGTGATCGCCTCACCGATATATTTTGCGGAGCTCACGGGTCCGCTACTAAGCTGGGCGAGCAGGCTGCAATATCTCTGGGTATCCGAGCATTTCCGAAAGGAACCCGTGCTAAAGTCCAAAATACGCTTTGGTGCGTTGATACTCGTGGACGGCGGGGATGGCTACAAAGACACCGCACTCGCGATGGGCAAGCGTTTACTGCGTTGTATGGGTACGGTTTTCAAGGAGCTCGTATACTTCTCCGGCACGGACAAGCTCGAGCCGTCCTCCCCTATTAACGACGCCAAGACCATGGATGAAATAATGAAATTGGCAGATATATTAAACATGGAGCATATATGACCACAGATATGAATGAAACACAAACTATAAAAACACAAATAAAAGGCCTTGGCCTCGTCTTTCATACACACCCAAACGTTTTTTCTCCGCAGACAGTCGATAGAGGCACACTCGCTATGCTGTCGCTGGTGGAGTTTAGCGACGGGGACAAGGTGCTGGACTTGGGCTGCGGATACGGCGTGGTCGGCATACTCGCCGCAAAGATCATCGGCACGCAGAACGTCACGCTCTGCGATATTTCCCGGCACAGCGTCGCGCTGTCTATACAAAACGCAGCCGCAAACGGGGTCCATGAGCTTACAGTCATTCAGAGCGACGGGTTTGATCAGGTTACAGACGATGGCTATACATGGATACTGAGCAATCCACCATATCACGTAGACTTTTCCGTGCCCAAGCGTTTTATCGAGGGCTCGTATAAGCGGCTCGCGATCGGAGGTCGGCTCGTGATGGTCACCAAGCGCCTCGACTGGTATAAAAACAAGATCACGTCCGTATTCGGTGGTGTTAGGGTACACGAAATTGACGGGTATTATGTCTTTATATCCGAGAAACGCAGCCATACCCGAAAGAAAGAGAAGATCAATAAATCCCACACAGACGCCATGCCACGAAAGTTGCGTCGTCGTTTAGACAGCCTCAAATAACAACCGCCCTCCAACGATAACAGTCTTAATATTGATATCATCATCGAATATTACGATATCCGCTACAGAGGCCGCCGACAGGCGGCCTCTGTCTTTTATGCCCATCACAGCCGCGGGATTCTCCGTGATCATCCTTACCGCATCCACAACCCCCACTCCAACCTGCTTGACCATCGTCCTTACCAGTCTATCCGCAGTCGCCACACTACCCGCGAACGCGCTTCTGTCCGGCAGTTTAGCCACGCCGTCCTCGATGATACAGGGTAACCCCTCCTCGCGCGTCCCGATAAACGATTGTTGTTCATCCGTTCCGGCTGCGCGCATTGCATCCGTCACGAGGCAGATACGCTCCCTACCCTTGATCTTATATATAAGCTTCAACAGCTCCGGTGGCAGATGGCACCCGTCCGCAATCACCTCGACATACATATCATCAAGCAAAAACGCAGATTCTACCACACCCAGTCGCCTATAACCCATCTGCCTTGTGATCGTAGACATGCCCGAATACAGATGTGTGACAAGATCGCAACCGCCGTTGTGTGCCCTCAATACATCATCGTATATCGCATCGCTATGTGCAATGGACGCCTTTATCCCGGCCATGTTTAATGCATGCAGGAACACATTATCCGGATCCAATTCGGGCGCATAGCTCCAGCGACGCACTCTGCTGTGTTGTAATATCTGCGTATAGTCCTCAGATACGGGCGCGGTTATATATGCGAGGTTTTGAGCTCCGGCCTGCTGCTTTGAAAAATATGGCCCCTCAAGATGTATGCCCGCTATGTATGGCAATGCTCTCTCGGTCGAAATCATTGCCCTTTCTATTTCATGGATCGCCCTGCATATACTACCGATGCTACCCGATACGGTCGTGGGCATGATCGTCGTTGTCCCATGAGCAAGATGCGTTTCCGCGGCAATATTTACGGCTTCGGCTCCGTCCATAAAGTCACAGCCCCCGCCGCCGTGACAGTGTATATCGATAAAGCCCGGAGACACATAATTATTTTGCGCGTCGATGAGATAGTCACTCTCAATCTGTCTGTCGCTGACCTCCAGTATCCTATCGTCCTTTATATACACACTCTTGCCGGTCTCTATCGTATCCGTCACGATCCTGCCGTTTACTATTCTTGTTACCATTACATCCACCCCCTTTTATACATTATATCTTTCACGCTGACCTCCATGCAATTCCGTATAAAGCGTCTTTACTTATCGGATAAATTGTATATACTGAAACAAAGGGAGGATTTGTATGAATATTACTTTATGTACGGATGCAATCGAGCTCGGAGCAAAAGCGGCCTCAATGGCTGCCGATCTTATAAATGAGGCTATACATACAAAGGGCTACGCGCGCATGCTTGTTTCGACGGGTGCGTCGCAGTTTACGATGTTTGAGGCCTTGATCAAGCAGGACGTGGACTGGTCAAAGGTCGAGATGTTTCATCTTGATGAATACATCGATCTGCCACAGACGCATCCGGCTTCGTTTGTCAAGTATCTGAGGGAGCGGTTTACGAGCCATGTAAACCTAAAGGCCGCGCACTTTGTAGATACCGCTGTAGACATCGGCGAGCTCATCAGTCACCTTACAGCAGAGCTTGACCGGGATGTTATCGACGTGGGGCTTATCGGCATCGGTGAGAATGCGCATATCGCATTCAATGATCCCCCGGCGGATTTTGACTGTACCGATGCGTTTAAGGTCGTTACATTGGATCAGGCCTGTCGCAATCAGCAATTCGGTGAGGGTTGGTTTCCCACGATAGATGACGTGCCAAAACAGGCCGTCACGATGACCCCGCAACGTATACTCACATGCGAGCATATCATCAGCGTCGTACCGTACAAGGTCAAAGCCCAAGCAATCCACGATACGCTCACCGCACCCGAAATAACAAATCTCGTTCCCGCAACGATATTACGCACGCATAAAGACTGGCGGCTGTTTCTCGATCGCGAATCGTCCTCTATGCTGGATCTATCATGCTAAATAGAATACTAAAATCACTGATAGCCGCGGCTGTTATTTTGTCCGTGGCTTTACTTATATTTTCGTCATCAAATCAGAACGCCAGCAAACGATCACATTTGCCACTCGAAAAGATAGGCATAATAGGAAGCTACAGCTTTGAGCAATCCGAAGCCACCCAAGAACTGACAGCTGAAAGCATGCTTGATGAAGACGGTCACGATAGCCTTTACATTACTGGACATTTGTCAAGGCCCGTTCCTATCAACAGGCTCATCATGCTGCGCGTGGACAATATAAAGGCCGAGATATTTCTAAACGGCTCGCTTTTATATACCTATATCGACGACGCCGGATACCGCTTTTATGACAAGGCCGGCGGCAACCTATGGACCTATTTTGTTTCCCCGGGGATATCTACTGCGGATACGGTTGAGATATATCTTCAAAATCCATACGGCCATCAGGGCATACACCCGTTTAGAGAACTAATCGATACGATATATACCGGCTATGACATCGAGCTGTTTCAATCCATACTCGCCGGAAATGCGCCGCGCTTATTTTCAGCTGTGATGGTTGTATGTATCGGGCTGATCCTGTTGATCGCCTGCATTATTTTATTTTTCATGAAGGACAAACATACCGAGCGGTATTTTTACCTTGCGGGTTTTGCGATAACCTCAGGTATATGGTTTTTTATCCGCTTTGATATTATGTCGTTCTTTTCACCGTTTCCGATGTTTAATAATCTGCTCGATGCAGTTACACTGTCACTGATTGCACTGTTCTATCTAGCCTATCAGCTATGCTTTATAACCGGTAAATCCCGATGGGTACTGCTTGTGATCGAATATGTCTATACCGCTTTATGCATTGGGTATTTCATAGCGATATTGCTCGGGTATTACGATCCCTATACTAATCGCTCCATACACATTATGTTGATAGGGATAGCGTCAGGGTTGACCATAGCATGTGTCATATATGAGGTAATATGTAATAAAGACAGCGAGGCGCGTAGCATCCTATTGTCCGTCATAATGCTCTGCGGGGGTTGTATCGCCGACGCAATTAATTATTATGTCTTCCACATACCGATAAATATTATATTTAATATCTGCTTTATAATATTTATCCTATTAGAAATAGTAAAAATGATTCGATTTTACATTTCGGCTACTCGTAAAGCAGAGCTCGCTGCACATCTCGAGACAGAGCTTTTGGAAAGCAAGGTAGCGTTGATGCTCAGCCAAATCCAGCCCCATTTTTTGTATAACGCGCTCACATCCATTCGCCAGCTGTGCCGCGAGGATCCCAATCGCGCCGAGCAGGCTGTAATAGATTTTTCGAACTTCCTGCGTGGCAACATGGACAGCCTGAGTACGACGAAGCCCATCCCGTTCGATCGGGAGCTTGTACATTTAAAGCGCTATCTCGCAATCGAAAAGCTACGCTTTGAGGATAAGTTAGAGATCATCTACGATGTAAAGACCACAGGCTTTATGATCCCCGCGTTGAGCATTCAACCCATTGTAGAAAACGCCATACGGCACGGGGTTATGAAAAAGGTCAGCGGTGGCACTATCAAAATCGCAACCGAGGAAACGGACGATACGTTTATTCTGAGCGTCACCGACGACGGAGTCGGCTTTGACACCGAAAATCAATACGATGACGGTCTACTACACCACGGGATAGCAAATGTCCGTAATCGTCTCAAATCTATCTGCAACGGCAACTTGGAGGTCAGAAGCACCCCCGGCGAGGGTACAGTCACGATCATTACATTACCCAAATCAAATTAGAGGATAATAAGAAAAAAACCATACCACGGTATGGTTTTTATTTTTACTCAGCAATTGCGCATATCTCCACATCGCCCGCCATGATCAGCTTGCCTTTACACTCCGTGGTTGTGCCACTTGGCAGCAATGCGATCATGCGTATTTGGTGAGGTTCGAGACTTATGCTTATATTGTTTCCCGATATCGCTGCGGGATTGGTGAGTTTTTGGTTCTCGGGCATTTCCCAAATATCACACGATAGCCCGTTTTTATACAGCTCTGGAGCCAAGCGCTCCCAGATCTGCGCCAATGAAAACTCGGCTGTAACTGCGTGGTTATGCGGGTTACTGAGCATAAACACCGGATATGTCTTTTTAGAGAGCCAGTCTGTCAGGCTCAGATCGTATGCAAAGACGTTTTCGACCGAGGTCTGTCGTGCGAGCGCCTCTATCCAGTACAGATAGCCCGCACCATATACCGAACGATGACCCCAGAAATCGCCGCATGCCGCCGGGGTATGACCGTCGCGTACACGTTCGAGCTTTTCATACGGGACATATGGGTTCAGCTCAGCCTTTGTTTCATACAGCGCGTTCTTGCCCTTTGCGTAGAACAACTGGAAGCTCGACAACACATTCAGCATAAACTTCGCAACCGATTCCGCGAGTGCGGGGCAATATCTTACGGACGGCAGCAAGAACTGCACAGGCATCAAGCTCTCCATGCTGTACGCAGCGTCGAGCGCAAATTGCCTGTCGTCGCCTCTCCAGCCCATCATCAGGCCATTGATATCCTCTTCTCCCCATTTGCCTATCTGCAAAGGCCCTTCCTGGTGGTCAAATATCCATCCCGCGGCCTTCTTTACATCGGTCTGCTGTCCGTGCGCATTTAACCATGCTGCAGCCATCAAGCCCGCACTGCCGTTAGGGATTTCGTACCATGGATTGTTATCAAAGGCGTTGTATCGTTGTATGGCTTTAAAGCTTTCGTCCATATACTGAGGCTTGTCCGCATTCAATGCCGCGAACAGCATGTTATACGCATAACCCGCAATCGAATCCGGCTGCCTATATATATCCTTTACCGTGAATATCTCGTTCTTAGAAAAGTCATAGCCCTGATCGTTGAAATCATGACCGATCTTTTCCGCTAGCCTGTGCATAGCGTCCGCGGACATACCCATGCGCTCGATCGCCGTTGGATTATCCTTATACAGTGTGCGCATAACGGCACCGGCCAAGGTATTAACATAGAACAGGTACCAGTATTCGACACGCATATGGTTTGGGCTGTTTAAGTACAACTCAACCGAGGTGTCAAAGAAATCGCCGTATGTAGGCGCAATCCAGTCTGTATCCAGGCCGCAGAGCCATTCGCCTATAGCCAAAATACCCCAAGTCACGAGTTCATTGCTCTCGCTCTCGAGGTAGGCTCCAAAGTTAGGGTGTCCGTTCTCGTCATAACGGAACGCATTGTTTGCCGGATCCAACAGGGCTTCGCGAAAAGCCCTGTTGAGTTTTGTATAATCCGGCACGGACAGATTTGGGATGTCCGGCATCATATCAATATCGCGATAGCGATACATATTTACATTTTTCATTGATTGTTTGCCTTAAATGCTTCGAACTGCGCCTTGTATTCGTTGACGATATCATCGATACCGGCCTTCTTCAGAAGTGAAAGCGCGTTGTCGATATTGCTTTCATAATCCTTTACGCCAGCACCCATCGGTGCTACTACAGCCGATATCTGGGTCTTTACGTCGGCGTATTGTGTCTGGACATTTGATGCGTCGAATGTGAATGATGCCGCGATACTGTCTACAGCGTTTTTATCCGCGTTGAACAATATCTCGTTTGTAATAGTCGGCGAACCGAGTGCCGGACGCAGATACTGCACGTTACCGATCATCCAGTCTGCAAACGAATACAGCGGAACATTCTTAACCGGGTCTACGATATCTTCTCTGTTTCTGGGTTCTACGGGCTTGAAGTCTACGTTCTCACGACCATACATGAACAGGTCGTAGTTAGCCTGGTTTGCATAGATCCAGTTAACAAGCTTGACCGGTGCAGCCGGGTTCTTGCTCGAGAGCGGTACGGCGTTCATGTTTCTTGTGCCATACGGGCGTACGTTAGGTTTCTCCGGTGCGAAATCGATAAAGCCAAAGTCTTCTACCGTGAGGTTCGGGTAGTTTGTCTGAAGGTTAGATACCGCGCCGCCGTATGTGCCGAAGTGTATAAACCAGTCGCCTGAATTAAGCTGTGAGTTGAGCTGATCGTTTGTGTATGTCAGCACGTCCGGATTGATGAGGCCTCTGTTATACATCTCACGAGCGTTGTCACAAGCCTTCTTAAATTCCTCTGTCTCAAAATAGCTCTTAATTGTGCCGTCTTGATTTACATAGATCATGTTGTCTACAACGATATATGGCCAGGTCGAATAGGTCTTCTTGTCCGCACCGATACCCGTTGAGCTCGCCGCATAATACGTCAGGTAAGGCTTCTGTACGCCCTTCCAGTTTTTCATAACGACCTCGTATGCATCTAAAAGCTCAGTGAAGCTCTTTGGCATCTCTGTTATACCATACTCGCGCATGATATCCTTACGGATTGTAATTTGCGGATCGATCGAAAACTCGACCCAGTACGCGGGAATAGCATATTGCTTGCCGCCTACCTGACCGGCTTTCATCATGATGTCCGGGTTGTATTTCTTGATATTTTCACCGTAGGCATTCATTTCCTCGGTGATGTCAGCCAGTGCGTTACGTGCCGCGTAGTTCGACAGCGATACACGGTCGTTCATGACATGGAACATGTCAAATTCCTCGCCGGTTGAGAGCATCAGGTTGATCTTCTGATCCCATGCATCCCACGGGATATACTGGAACGCAAGGTTTACACCCACGTTGTCCGAAGCCATGCGCTCATTTATAAGCGATAATACCGCAGCTCCCTCCGTGGGCTCATCGCCCGGTACCAGGAACTTACACGGAACAGCCTCTGCGCTCTGTTCTGTCGTCTTTGCCTCGGCATTCTGATCAGCCTTTGTAGCTTCGTTGTTTGTTGTAGCAGCAGGTGCCGGTGTGGTTGCCGCTCCCGATTTGCCGCTGTTAGTGCAGCCTGTGAGCAGTCCGAATGTCATCAGCGCCGCCATACATGTTGTTATTACTCTTTTCATGATTTTGCATCTCCTTCTAAGCTTATTTATGTATCAGCCCTTTACAGAGCCAACTACCAAGCCTTTTACATAATAGCGTTGCAAGAATGGATACAGCAGCACTATCGGTCCGATTGTTACGATGGCCGTTGCCATCTTTAGAGATTCGGCGGGGGGCACGCTTGCCACCGCACCGTTTAGATACTGCAGATCACGCAGCATCGATATCTGCGATCTCAATTGCAGCAACAGGTATTGCACGGGATAGAGGTTCTTGTCCTCGACGAGCATGATCGCGTTCCACCAGTCGTTCCAGTAGCCGAGACCGTAAAACAATCCCACCGTCGCGAGTACCGGCACACATAGCGGCAAATATATCCTAAACGCTATGATCATATCGTTTGCACCGTCTATAGTAGCGGATTCCCTAAGGGTATCCGGTATACCGCTCATAAAGTTCCTGACCAAAAACAGGTTAAAGGTATTAAACAGTAAGCTCGGGATAATCAGCGCGCTCAGATTGTTTCTGAGGCCGAGTTGATTACAGATTAAATACCAAGGTACGATACCCGCGCTAAAAACCATCGGAATAAAGAAAAACATAGCGAGTGCGTCGCGATATTTAACACTCTTGTTTGCGAGTGTGTATGCAGCGAGCCCCGTAATCACCACTGCCAGTAATGTACCGACTACGGTCACGATTACCGAGATCACATAGCCCTTGATGACGCTCGAGCCACCCTGAAACATCAGCTGATATGCATATAACGAAAGCTTTTCCGGAATGAAGCTGTAACCGTTTCGCATGATCGCGGTCTCGTCCGTAATCGATACGATCAATGTCAGTATCATCGGTACGAGGCACATCAATGTGAACAATGTGATGAATATAGAGATAACAAAATTGGCGAGTGTAAATTTTCTAAAATGCCCGGTCATGTTTACAGCTCCTTTCTAATATAACGCACCCTCGGGATATATCTTACGTGTGATCCAGTTGGAACCGAACACCATGATGAAACCTATCGCCGACTGAAACAAACCGATGGCCATGGCCTGCGACGGATCGCCGATCTGGCGCAGCGCACGGAAGATATAGGTGTCGATGATGTCCGTGGTCTGATACAGCGTACCGTTGTCTCCGACCAGCGCGTAGATCATACCAAAGTCACCGAACATGATCTTGCCGACCGATAATAGTGTCATGATAATGATCGTAGGCATCAAAAGCGGCATCGTGATCTTTGTAATCTGCTGAAAGCGATTGGCACCGTCGATCTGTGCGGCCTCATACAGGCCCGAGTCAATGCCCGTGATCGACGCCAGGAATATAACCGCCGACATACCTGCGCCCTTCCATATCCTAAGCACGACTAGGATAAACGGCCAGAAGCTTGCCTCCGTGTACCAGTTGACGGGCTGCTTTCCGACGGCTACGAGCATCTTATTTATGATACCGTACTGGAACGAAAACAGACTCATCAGGATATAGCTCACGACGATCCATGAAATGTAATTGGGGAACAGCATGATGGATTGAGAGGTTTTTACAAATATGGCGCTTCTGAGCTCATTCAGTAATATTGCCAGTAGAATAGCCATCAGCGTACCCGTGAGGATGAACAGTATGTTCAGATAAAGTGTATTGAATGTGACGCGAAATGCGTTTTGAGATGCGAAGAAGAACTTGAAGTTATTTAGCCCTATCCACTCACCCTTGAATATGATATCGATGATATTGTTGTTACGGTAATTAAACCGCTGAAACGCGATCAGGATATACGGATATGTGCAATAACTGAATATAAACACATAGAGCATAGCCGGTAGCGCGATCAGGTACGAAAACTTATTTTTGACCACATCCTGCAAAAATCCGTCATTTTTTCGCTTTGTCACGATCATTCTCCCTTCGCGTAATTAAATTTAATTAACAGAATCATTTCCTACGAACGAAATACTATCATTTTTTAAGTTATGTGTCAACTAACTAATGCCATATATGTCAAATAATTATAGTTATTGTATTGTTAATTTTAAGGTAATATTATATACTATGTTAAGTTACTAATGCATTAATCACGGGAGGAATAATCATGTCGGGCACGAACACTGCAATCAACTGTATCGAGCTGTTAAAGGATTACGAAACAAGGAGGACTGCCTCAAACCCGCGCAAGCTTACATTCTTGGGAGTGGATGGTTACGATGTCTATAATATCTCATGCGAATTTGAAGCGGATGGTAAGAGGTATATAGCCGGTCGCGTAGAGAAGCGCGATAACGAGCTTTCGTTCGTGCGCCTGTTTGAAAAACGCGAGGACTATGTATACGAGGCTGTAATGCCGGAGCTCACATTCAATATGCTGCAGGACCCGTTTGTAGAAAAGATACATGGCTATATCATATTGGGCGGTGTCCAGATCATCACCGATCCGCTTGATTCGAGCCGTATAATAAACTGGTGCACATGCTTCTACAGAGGAAAGACGCTGTCGGAGTTAAAGCTTTTTGCGATGGGGCCCAACCATATGAAGGACATCCGTCTGACAGCACTCGCCGATGGGCGCGTCGGGATTTTTACGAGACCCCAGGGCATGCACGGCAAGCTCGGTAAGATCGGTTATATCTCGGTCGATACGCTCGACGACGTCAATGAGGATATTATGCTACAAGCAAAGATATTTGATACACACTTCATACCTTCAGAATGGGGCGGGGCAAATCAGATCCACCTATTGAAGGACGGCAGGCTAGGCGTTATAGGGCATATCTCGTATCGGGATTCGGAGAACGGGCTGCATTACCACTCAATGGCGTTTGTATTCGATCCCAAGACACAGGAGCATACACCTGTGCGTATCATCGCAACACGCAGCGACATGCAAAGCGGCCCTGCCAAGCGTCCCGACCTTAAGGACGTTATCTTTACAGGAGGTATCGTGCGCGGCACAAACGGACAAAGAACCGTGTTGTATACAGGCGTATCGGATTGTGAGGCGCATTGCGTCGAGATCGACGATCCGTTCGAGGGCTTTGAGGGAACCAAATAATGCGAAAAGGCGTTACGATGCAACAGGTCGCGGACGCATTGGGCGTTACGAAGGTGTCCGTATCCAAGGCATTGAACAATAATCCCGGCATCAGCGACAAACTCAAACGCGAGATCGTTTCGATGGCGGCACAAATGGGATATATAAAAAAAGACCGGCCTAATCAGGCCGGTCATTCCTTTGCGTTTATCACGCCAAAGCGCTTCTTCTTAGAGGACGAAACATTTTATACGGCGGTTTATTACTATATAAGCAAGAGGTGCATGGAAAAGGGCTACTCGCTCGGCTGCTTTGTAGTCAACGAGCTCGACGAGTTCAGCCCCGATCTGCCACAGCAGCTATCCGCAGAAGACTACGACGGCTTTTTTATCGTAGGCGAGTTCCATCCCATATACCTGCAAAAGCTCGCGCGTCTGAATGCATATAAAATCACGATAGACTGCGGCGACTCAGAGCTCGCCTCAGACAGCGTAATAATCGACCATTTCTATGTGGGCTACGAGATCACAAACCACCTGATAAAGATTGGACACCGCAGCATCGGCTTTTTGGGCGACACAAGTGTCTTGGGTGTTTGCGACCGCTATTTCGGATACAGAAAGGCACTCACCGTAAACAATCTACCGTTTCACGACAAGTGGCATATGACCGATAACGACTTACCGCTGCCCCACTCGCTGCCCACCGCGTTTCTCTGCAGCAACGATAAACAAGCGTTTATGCTCATGCAGCGCCTCCAAATGGACGGTATCAGGATACCGGACGAGGTATCGCTTATCGGCTTTGACAACTCGAGCTTATGCACATTAACCGCTCCGCATCTTACAAGCGTCGAGATAGACTGCAAACTATTGGCCGAAAACGCTATGGAGCGCATGCTGTACCGGATATCGTTTCCGGATGCACCGCTCCAGCGTTCGTACATAGGCTGCAGGCTCATCGAACGCGGGTCGGTCAAAACATTGCTCTGACCGTCTCATGGCCCTTGATATACAGCTTCTTAAAGCCGCAGAGGTTCTTGTGCGGTATATATTCATACTTGAGCACCGAATACCATGTATCCGTATCGCTGTCATTTAATAGCTCTACGGTGTTTTCGTCTATCCAGCGTTCGAATATATTTGCGTATGTGAGCCCGTATCCGAACTCATAGAGCGGCTTACCCGTAAAGAATTTGTATGTCCTGTTTTGCATCGAATAATCGTCAAACGCGGGCAGATCATCCACCGACCTATAAAACGTAACCGGCAGCCTACCGCTCGGGCTTACCTTGCCAAACAATATATCTGCTAGCGCATTACCGCCCTCCGCACCCGGATAGAAGCATTGCAATACGGCTGCGCAGTTCTGGTGCTGCTCGGTCAGGTTTATGCAGCTGCCCGAGACATTTACAAATATGATCGGCTTACCCACCTTTACAATCTCATCATACAATCCCTTCTGGACATCGGGCAGCTCGATGTCTTTTTTATCGCCGCCCAACGCGCCGTTATACGCGTCGCCTTCCTCACCCTCCATCGTCGGGTTCAGACCCATACACATAATTACAACGTCCGCCTGCTGTGCAGCTATGATGGCCTCACGCATGGGCTGCTCGGCCCAGTCGAACGTTTTCCCCTCAAAGACATGACAGCCACGTGCATAGATGACATTAATATTGTTCTCGCGTACTGTTTCGGCATCCTGTATCCCGCGCAGCAATGTCGAGTAACGCGACGGCGTGCCGTTATAGTTACCGAGCAGTACCAATTTCTCATCCGCATTCGGGCCGATCACCGCGATCGTCTTTACGGCTTCGGGCACAAGCGGTAATGTCCCGTCGTTCTTTAACAGTACCATAGATTCCTGCGCCATCCTGCGATTTAGTGCTATATGCTCTTTGCATTCGACGAGGCTGTACGGCAGCTTGTCATATTCGCAGTCGTCATCAAACATGCCCAGCCTAAACCGCGCCGCGAACAGTCTTTCAACCGCCTCCGTAATGACATCTTCAGTCAGAAGCCCGCTCGCCACGGCGGTTTTTAGCCATTTATACGCGCTGCCGCAGTTTAAGTGACAGCCGTTATTGACAGCGAGCGCCGCACTCTCGGCCTCGTTCTCGGTCAGATGGTGGAAGTTATTGATATCGCAGATCGCTCCGCAATCCGATACCACATATCCGTCAAATCCGAACTCTCCGTACAATATATCCTTTATAAGAGTCTTGCTCGCGCAGCACGGCTCACCGTTTACGCTGTTATATGCACCCATAACCGCAGCCGGGTCAGCGTTATCAATGCAATACTTAAACGCCCAGAGGTATGTCTCGTACAGATCCTTTTGTGAAACATCCACATTAAAGCCATGCCGTACACCCTCGGGACCGCTATGTACCGCATAATGCTTCAATGTCGCGTCGAGCTTACGGTACTTGCCTTCACCCTGCAGCCCCTTTACAAACGCCACGCCCATCTCGCCGGTCAAATACGGGTCCTCACCGTACGTCTCATGTCCCCTGCCCCAGCGCGGATCACGAAAGATATTGATGTTCGGCGACCAGTACGTAAGCCCTTGATATATCAACGTATCTCCAAATTTCTTGTATTCGTTATACTTAGCGCGCGCCTCGTCCGATATCGCTGTTGCGACCTCATGCATGAGCTTCGTGTTGAAACTCGCAGCCATGCCGATTGCCTGCGGAAACACTGTTGCCGTGCCCGCCCGCCCGACACCGTGCAGACATTCATTCCACCAGTTATATGCAGGTACGCCCAATCGTTCTATCGCAGGCGCGTCGTATTTCATCTGCGCCATCTTTTCCGCAAGCGTCATCCGTGACACCAGTTCCCTTGCGCGTTGCTTAAAATCCATGAAATTCCTCCGTCTATCCCTTATTCTGTTCCCCGGCGCATTGCCATGTGAGCACCACCGTGATCGCATTCGGCTCTCCGGAAACATATAGGATTATATCAGTGTTTTGTTCCAAATAAAAATTCTTTCCGAGGGATGTGCTGCCTGACATCATGGAATATTTAGAGTTGTTTTCAATATTTAGCCTCGGCATCTTGTTCATGCGCAATATGATGTTCTCTAGGTCAAAGAACACATATGCGGCGACCTTTTTTGTAGTCAAAAGCTCCGCGAGGCTCATGCGGGACGGTATGCCAATTGAAAAAGTATATGCTTCGCTCTGCTTTCCAAACTCATCTATAAATCGGCATGTAATCGTAGCGTTTGAGCTTGAGCTTGAGCTCGGTGCTGCCTTACGCTTTTTGATCCGCCCGAGTACAAATACAAATATAATAGTCGCCGCCGTTAATGACAGATAGCGTTTAGCTATGTTCCAGAGGCTTAATAAGAGAGGGGTGTCAGTCTCATCCGGAACTTTCGCCTGATCCGTTGCGTACTCTATTGGTTGAGTCTGTGCGCTCTGCTTGTTCTGTTGATCCCCATCGCCTCTGGATAACGCGGGCTCTACCTCAATACGCACGCGCGCAATAGCCCTTTCACCCGATACATGCAACGCCGAGCATGTCAGTGTATATGTACCGATCTCCGAAAAGCTTAATGGAAACAGAAAAAGCCCGTCATGATCCGTAACGGGCTGCGCCTTGTCTATATTATGATTTATCTCCACTTCGACCGTGCCGACTTGATCCGATACCGGGGTTTTGGCGGTTTCGATATGTATGTCGAGGCGGTATTCGGTGTCCGGATACACATCCGAAACCAAGAACCCCTCACGATCGATCAGCTGTATATCGATCGCCTCGATATCCCTATGCACAAACCCTATCAGTTCATCGGTCACCGCGTCTAACTTTTGCTTGTTTACGACTAACCGATATAGGCTCTCGCGCGAAATATATTGAACAAACTCCTGACTGTAGTCCGAATTCTTTGCCCCAGTGAGGTTGATGTGCCAGTAAATAACCGGACAGCCTATATCCTCTCTCGCAGCGATAAAATCCTCAAGCGGCTGCTTCTTTGTAATACCGCCGTCCGTGATCAATACGACCACGGGGTTTTCACCCTGAGTAGTGAGGCTCCGCGCGGCCCGAAACGCCTCGGCTACATCAGTACTGCTTTCATATATCCCCTTGAGCGCGTCGACCTCCTCGCGTACTATCGCTTTATTTTCGTCATAGAGGCTATACAAATGCATGCTCTCAAATGCATCTCCGTATGTGGCAACACAGATGCTAACCTCACCATCCAACGCATCGGCAACAGTTTTAATTCGCTCGAGCACATCGTCATCGGGATCGGAGTCCTGCATCGATTCACTGCGATCCACCAAAAATATTATCTCGCTGCGCTTATAAACAGCCTCCGTGTCTACTCCCGCATACACGGTCATGCACATCAGCATAAGCAAGCTCACAACGCCGCACAGGCACAGGCCTTTACCTACCAACCGCATATTCATTCCCGTTCTATGTTTATCATTAGTATCGTATTTTCTATCTTGATCTCGTTACTCACACCCAGGCTCACGGGCTTATGTATCCGCTTACCGTTTGCGTATCCCTTCGCCTCATGCGTTAGCTCGAGCATATATCGATCACCTTCGGCATATATCCGTGCGTATTCATATGAGCCGCCGCGTTTGCCCGTTATCCTTACATCCGCGTCCTCGGCACTCCCGACGATCACGGGCAATGTTTCAGCGCTATATATGCACCAGTTACCACCGCTCGGATAGCCTATCGTCAGTACCTTTTTATCTGCAGACGCGTCTACCGTGCCGCGCCGTGCGGCTCCCTCATCGGTTTCCGTCAATATCCCAAAATACCTCAGATGTTTTGTATGCTCGTCGGCAGCCAGGTCGTCGTCCTCATACGCATACATTATATCGTCCGATACGAGCTCCGATTTTCTGGTCATATTGCGCTTGACCATTCGGCTGATCAACAATGCGATAAGCCACACCACTATGACAAACGTAAATCCGCTCATAAACATGTTATGCCGGAAATAATCGCTTATATATGTAACGACCTCAGCCATTGCTTACCTTTTCCATGAAAGCGCGATCCAGCTCACAGGCTTCGTCGATACCGATCTCGCGCGACACATCCGCCTCTCCAAACAGGAAATGTGTCTTCTCTCCCAGGTAACCCTCCGGATACAAAACCCCCACATAGTCAAACCGTTCACCGGTATCGGCGTTCATCACGAGCCTGCCCGTTATCATCAACGGATGTTTACCGTTATTTAACATCACAACCGTCCCAAGCCGCCTCAATCCGTCCATCGTGCTCCCCAATCATGATTTATTCTCTATAAATTCTGTCAGTAAATAGACCGCCGCGTACGCAATACCCGAAAACGCAATATCCGATACCTTTGCGGCACCGGCGAGGTCCTTTGCTATATCCACTACCAATATCGATATTACGGACATAGTCTTGGCATTTATCAGATCACTCGGATGCTGTAGCATATCCATCGCCTTGTCGACCGCGTTTCTCAGATAATCCCCGAGTACCGTACCGTCCGGCAGCTTTATAACACCGCTGTCAGCCAGATGCTTCGCAACCTGCAACGAACCGATGAATGCACCTGTACCGATCACCGCACCCGATGCCGCAGACAGTGTTGAATAAACCTGCTCGCGAGTCAGATGATTGAACGCCGTATCCTTCAGAGGCTTTTCGTATGCGTCGATGTCATCCGTCGGCTTGGCAGTGACGATATTGATCACGCTGTTATCCGATTTAAATGCACTTGACTCAAGTTCTTCCGTATCCGAGGTTTTCTTTTCGCGTACGGAGCCCTTGTCGTCGCTTTTCTGCGTAGGCTTTCCGAGATCGACGCCTTTATGATATGTCCGGTAGAAGGTCTTCGAGTAGTCATCGCTCGCATCTACTACTGCCGACAGCGCGCTTGTAACCACCGCGCCGGACGTTGCCGTGCCCAACATTGCGATCCCCTTTGCATCCGTGATTGCCGTAATATCTTTTACGCCCTCAGGTATCGCGGTGGCAACGTTAGCTACGTTCGCATCCTTGACGAATACGGCTCTTTCGATCTCCGGTTGTGGGCGTACATCACGTGCAAGCGTTGCAGCACCGTCCATATCCGCACGCTTTACAACTTCGCGCAAAATCTCTCTGTCCGGGCCTGCATGCCCCGAGCGCGCTAGTTCGTCTGCGGATTTATCTATCCCGGCTTTTGACAATCCCTTCTCCGGCGTATAGCGCACAAAGAAATCCTTCAAGGTGCTCGCTAATTTCTCGATAAACGCCCCGTCTAATTCCTTGACCTCTGCTTTCACCATTAGCTTTATCGTGTTATCTAAAAACTTTTTAGCCGCCTGTGTAAGCTCGTGGTCCTTTAATACAGTGGGTTTACTCGGCGCGGACGCATTGCCTTTGTTAACGATAAATCCGTCAAGCTCCTCAGTTTGCTTCTTATTCGGAGCGGCAGGGATACCGGCTCCGCTCTCGGTCTTGCCCTTTTCAAATGCATCTATATGTTTATCGTTTTGAGGCTTCGACGCTGCGATATCCTTATCCTTTTTACGCTCGAACAGAAGCCTATCCATGTATCCGAATTCGGGTGGCAACACCCGCACCCGCACATTGAACTCCTTCAGTATATCCTTGACCTCTTTTGAGATCACTGTCATATATTTAAACGGAGGTCCTTCTATGTCGCCGAACAACACAGCGCTGATGCCGCGTAAGGCCGCAGCCGTGATCGGTATACTGTCTACAAGTATATGCTTGAATGTATAAAAGGTCTCAAGCTTAAGCGCGCTCAGGTATGGCCGAGACGCGGGCTTAAAAATTATATTTCCTTTATCCTGATTTTTTGCTATTTCCCCGACATGTATAAATCCCTTTGATTGAATGTCACGCTTGTTATTTTCTATAACAATACGAGCATTTTTTATATCTGCAAAAGATGGCGGCACTATTGTCGCAGGGCTTGTTTCTACAAGCGCACTAAATATTTCGGTTGTATTACGTTTAGGCCTTTTTTCGATTTGATTTATCCGAGGTAAATATAAACCCTCATCATCAAAGCCATACAATACCGAACCTACACTCTTTAGAAGTGCGGCCGCAATCGGTGTACCGGCTACAAACATGTGCTTGAATGAGTAAAAGGCCTCAAGCTCACGCTCGCTCAGATACGGCGGCGGTGCGATTTTGGTATTAAACTTGGAGCTTTCGGGATTTCTGACCATCTCCCGCACATCTATATAATCCTTTAGCGGTACGTCCCACTTATCCTCATCGATTATAAAACGGGTGTCATCTATATCCAAAAACGACGGTGTCTTTGCCGATACAAATCCCTTTTCAGATAGCGCCTTGAATTTATTAGTAGCGCGCACAGTTCTACCGCTGTTTGATTTAAGCTGGGATACGGGCACACCATCCTCATCGTCCGCACCGCGTTTAATAACCTGAACATTGGCCTGCGACAATAATTTCCTCGCGGCCACGAGGCCTACAACAGCCACAGAGGCATTGACCGCAGCCATCGAACCCGGCACATAGGGCTTGTTGGACTTGAGCATGGCCTCCCCATCTTTCGAAAGCCTGTCGCGTGTGACTTGATGCGTTTCGTGAAATCTGGACGAAGCATTGTCCAAAAAATCATCCCATATGCCGGGCATAACCCCAAACACAAAGATCTCATTGCTAATGCCAATCTGATTTGCATTGATCAATGATGCTTCAAGGCCTGTCACTGCTTTAAACATCCCCATAGCGCCCGCGAAAGCATGCTTAGGCCTCTTGTCGAACAGCACCTGTGCAGGGGTTAGATCAGTGGAGTTTACGGCTGCGGTTTGTTCCTGTTTAACAGTTATAGGTTCGAGGACATCGGGCGGCAGCGCATAGAAATACGCGGGATCGGGCATCCTTGCAGCCGAGCCGACTTGACCGATACCAAAGAACTGGCCTTCGAACAAATCCCTAAAGCGATCATATATCCCTGCCTGGTCCTCAAGTGCTATGGCATCGGCTCTTATATATTCGGATACTGCGAGCTCTATGACCTCATACAGGCCGAGCATCCTGTTACAGATGATATCTGCACGCGTGATCAAGGCCTCGAAGCGATCCGCGGTCAATAATTGGATATCGGGATTTAACATTGAATATGCGATATCCATGCTTTCCCGGTATCCGGAGGACAGACCTTGGTAAAGAGCGTTAACATTTTCAAGCAGCTGTTTAAGCTTATCGGGCTCTACACTGAAAGCACCCACGTATGTGATCACCCCCTTCGATGCCTCGCCGTTCGGATCGTATGTATCCGCAGACATAGATTATCTGGTAAATAAGGAATCGCTGTTCAGGACATTTGTATCGTCCATAGCCTTCTGATCGGTCGTCGTGTATATGCTTGCGGATTCGCGCAGGAAGTTTGAGTATCCGTTCAACACCACATCGAATTGTTGCAGATTGCTATATAGCTTAGAAAATTGTGCATCAAAGCTCCTGTATGCATCACTATCCCATATCTCTCCGGCCATCGATTTTACAAGTGATTGGGCTTCATCGAGTACGTTGCGCAGATCCTTTGTCTGCTGATCTATATCATTAGCCATGTCGTCCAGCGACGTGGTGGTTACCTCAAAGCGTGCCATATATTCACATTCCCCTCTGTAATTGGTTTCTATATGTTTACAGTGCGCTCGACAGCTTATCCCTCGCGGCCTCTATAATCTTGGCCTCGGCGTTTAGATAGTTCGCATGCTCGACGTCCAGATACTCACCATACTTATCCATCAACAGCTTCAACGATTGTAGATCCCCTTCAAAGCCCTTTATACGCGTGTAAAACGCATCGTATGCCTCGCCCTTCCACATTGCCTTCAACGACTCAACCTTTTCAAAGATCGAGGACGTGTTTCTCTGCATCCTGCTCGCAAGATCATTAAACGCGTCGCCCTTTGCCTTGAGTTCCTCCGGTGTTACCTTTATAAGCGCCATTTTAATCCTCCTATAGTAATATCCTAATATCCCTGGGCCATTGCCCCATCCTCTGCCATTCCGGTCTGCGCCGCTTCGATGCCTATGAGCATGCACAATGCCTCGGTGTCGGCCTTTATCTCATTGATATCCGTAGCCATTCTGCGCATCGCGTTTATGACGATGTCGGCGGCATCCCCCGACCACACATTTATTAGCGAAGCCTCCGTATCAGAGACCGATACGCACAAAGTATTTAACTGCTCGATAGCGTTATTTAGATTAATCATCGCCAGAGCATTCGTATCCCTCAAATCAATCCCCCTTAAACGAAGATCAGCTTAGCCCCATCCTTTACGCCCATATCCGCGAGGCATTCTTCAGCTTCAAGCCTCTTATATGCCCCGCTCTCATCGGTTGCGAACAGCATGCAATCCGTCGATTGCCTGTCCTCCGAGACAAACATCATCCGTGTCTCCTGATCAAGGATCTGCGCTATTAACAATCCGAGCTCAGCAGTCGGCATTTGTGACGGCAGCGAAAAGTCGTAGCCCTTGTCTAATGCGGGCACATATACCTCTACAATGCGCTTCATTTATGCACCTCTAAAAGCAGCGTATCAAATACGCCAGATGCCCTATCCTACGCCTGAAATCCTCCGACGAGCATGTGCTGATTGCGACCGAACCCGAACCCGTGATATCGATCTCCCAAAGGTATTCCGATGCCGCGTAGATCAGAAAATCGCATATCTCCCCGTCGTCCCCGTCCATCCTGCGCGTGATGATCGTCACACGGTGCGTATCCGGTGCGATTGCGGCATTCAGGTCATTTGCGTACGTGTCGGGCAGGTTCAATGCCGCCTGAGCGCCCGTGGCCACAGCCTCCATATAGGTTTTGAACTCGTCCTCTGGGATCTGAGCCGAAAACGCATGCGGCGCATACTCGCGCTCGCCTAATTCGAATGTGCTTATGTACTCGTTATTGAGCATTTCCATGTCGCGATAGCGCGTGATAAAGAAATTGTCTGTGTTTTCCTCCGCGTACATGCATACGGCGTGCTTCTTTGCATAATAGATATTTCTGATCGTGTCCTTACCGTTACGTCCTATCGTCGCGACCATAAACAGCTTCGGGAAGCACAGTGCCTCCATCGTCTCCGCAAGCTCAGAGGTTATGTATAGTGTCTCGTCCTCTACACGCGCAAAGGCCTTGTCGCTCAGACTGTTGCGTACATCATTCCATTTCTTATTTAGCAAATCCTTTGATGAATAACGGGTATTACCCTTTATGCCATATACCTTGTCTGCGCCCATCGCAGCGCATAGGAACAAAAGCTCATCAAGGCTTAGGCGTATGCCAACATCCCCTGCACCGAACAATTCGACCCCTGCCTTTCATGATAAATTGTAGCATGTCACTTGTATCGTTCACAGACTTTGTCGTACCGTCTCTGTGGAACATATCCGATATATTTGCCGTTCATCCGTGATCAACGGCTTTCATTTCATTTATCAGCCGCCTAACCTCCACAATATGCGAACGCGACACATCGATAGCCTTACCGTTTGTGAGCACTATGCGATCGGCTGTGCTCTTAGCCGGATCTATGAAGCTCCTATTGACCATACTGCTTTTATGACATTGAAAGAACCTATTCGGATGCTGTGCGGACAGCTCCGTGATGCTCTGCTTGGTTGTGTATATGCACGAGCTTGTAATGACCTTTGTACTGCCCTTGTTGCCCTCGATGTATTCGACGCTGTCGAGCGGCAGGTTATGGCTCTGCCTGTTTGTGAGCACCATCAGCACGTGCCGATCCCGCAGCTTGCCATAGCGGAAATAGATGTTTTTAATAACGGTATGTAAACGATTATCCGTATAGTCCGTATTCAAAAATCCCGAGGGCATTATGTTAGCGTTCACGATATCAAAGATCAGCTCGTTATCGTCGGAGATGATCACGATGTAGCAGTTCGTTATCGCGAAGCGTAGTCCCGTGATCAACGTCAAATAAGACGACGCGTTCACTGATATATCGTCGGAGATCACAAACAGGATATATCTGTTTCTGTCTACCGAGTGAATAAAATCCCAGAGTTGCGCATCACTGTCTATATATTTTAAAAAGTGTAGCTGCTGCATTTGAACGGATTTCCAAACGCTTATGGCATCTTTTATGCGTTCGGACTTTTTCCCGCACAATACAAGCGGAAGCATAGCCTTCCTCCCTTCGCACTCAATATGCAAGCGGCGTCACCATAGGACGCACGACCTGCTCCGTAAACAACAATCCCCTACCAGCCGGATAAACAGCCGTCTGCAGCTTGCGGTCAAACCTATAATTCGGAAAGATCGTCGACACCTTATCGTAACCGTTACCCAAAAGTAAACCGTCGCGTTCCTTATAGATCAGCTTGTACTCTGCGCAATGCAGTTTGACCGCGCTGTCCAATATGTCGGGGTTCAATGTGGATACCAGGCATATGTTTATGCGTTTGAGCTTGTCCAGGCATCGTCCGAATATGGGTAGGTCATCATCGGTTATCATGTTTATAAAATCATTGAAGTCGTCAATTACAATCATTACAGGCTTAAGGCTCAGCATAAAATCCCCGGCCCTGTTCTGCGCATTTCTGCTTAAAAACTCCGCACGCCTCTGTATGCGCTCAACGCAGATTTCATTTAACTGTGCAACAATACGACCGTACTCGACTTCGTCGCGCCCGTAAACTACATTGTTTCGCGTTGCATAGGCCTTTTGGCTATATGAGGCATTGTCAAATATAAACACATCAAACCCAAAGCTGAGCGCTGTCTCCGTTATCGCTGAGCAGAAATTGGACTTGCCGGATTTTGAGAAGCCACATATCGGGAAGATATGCATCTGCTCCACACTGAGCGCGACCAGGTCGATCTCCGCCACATCCATGCCTATCGGGATCCTGTTTTGCATCTTAGCGTCCTTGTACGCAGATTTTGGCAGCTCATCGATGATGATATATGGGTTCGGTATGATCGGGATATTCGGTGCGGGTTTTGTCGTGCTCGCCTGGGCGATCAGCGCATATTTTGTTTTCAATGCAGCAATGCGCTGCGCATCGTTTTCGCCCTCACTCGCCAGCGCTATCTGAAACTCTATGACCGTATCAAGCTTTGTGACACCGCGCCCGGGGGTATTCAAAGGCATGAGCACCGACGACATTGAAAACGCCGAGCTGTACTCGTATTTATCCTTTAACCTCATGGCCAGTACATTGGTTATATTGCCCGATATCTTGGAGGGTATCGAGCCGAAGTTATTCGCGATCAACACAAAGTACATCCCATATACGCCGCCGGTTGCAACGAGCCTCGCTAACACATCGTAGCTGTCCGGATGCGCATCACGAAGTGTCGCGTAGTCATGCACAATATTGATGATCGCGGGCATCGATTTTACCTCCGTGTCCGTTATCTGTTGATAGCTTTTGTAGTTGGAGACATTTGCGAGGCTGAATTCATATTTCCTGTCCTTTAATATCTGCTCCATCACCGAGAAGAATTTATTTAGCTTTAAGCTGTCCTCGTCAAATAAAACATCCCCGACATGCGGCAGTTCATTGAAATATCCCATGCTGTGCGTAGCGAAATCCAACACATAGATATGTACCTGATCAGAGCCGTAGCTCAGTGCAATTGATGTCACGAGCGTTTGGATGAAGGTCGTCTTACCGCTGCCCGGCAATCCGTACAGCAACACATGCCCCTTATCCAAAAACGGCAACTCAAACAACGGTTGATCCTGATGCGCCGTATCGTCCAATTTTCCTATACAGGGTGCGAGCGGCCTCGGCTTATATCCGCGCGTTATCTGTGACAGGTATATAGTCTTGTCCAATATCGGCTTCCATAGTGTTGACTTGCGATAGCCGCATTTCTCCGCGTGCGCCGCCAAGTATTCCACTATCGCGCTCAGCTGTGTCTGCTTCTCGCCCTTTGCATCTGTCTCGCGCTGACGGGACTTGACCGCGTGCGCGCCCTCATCGAGCAGCGAGACGGTCTTTTGATCGTCAGTCTCGATGAAATCCTTCGGCTCGTAAGGCGCTCCGCTATAGCCCGATTGTATCAAAGTAAAAATCTCGTTATTGCCGACCTGTACATACGCCCGGCCCGGCACTCGTATGTCGGCGGCCTCGGGGCGTTTGAGCATATCGTTACTGTCTGTGCGGCTGAGCACGCGCAAGCAAATCCGAAACATCGAGTTCGACCATATTTCCTCGTCGACGACATTGGACGGATGCTGCGTGGCCAATATCAGATGCACACCCAGACTGCGCCCGATACGTGCAGTAGACACGAGTGCCTGCATAAACGCTTGTTGGTTGTGCTTTAGTTCCGCGAACTCGTCCGCTATGATTAATAGATGCGGCATCGGTTCGCTGATCTGCATGTTTTCAAAGCGCTCGTGGTATTTATCGATATTGTTTACGCCCGCATTTTTAAATACCTTTTGCCGCCTGTCGAGCTCGGTCTTTAAAGTATTTAACGAGCGCTCGATCTCACTGCCCTCTAAGTTTGTGATGATGCCCGCGAGATGCGGCAGGCCCTCAAATTGGCTCGCCATACCCCCGCCCTTGTAGTCGATCAAAATAAACGAAACCTGGTTCGGGCTATAGTTAATCGCGATACTCAATATAAACGACTGTATAAACTCACTCTTACCCGAGCCGGTCATACCGGCCATCAGGCCGTGCGGTCCATGGAAGCGTTCATGGATATTTATCATGAACGGTTTGCTTTCCGCAGACACACCGATCAGCGACTCTATACCCTCGGTAGCCTTGTTTGATTCCCAACGCTTCGGCACATTCAGTTCCTCTATGTTCGCGGCGTTATACATGGCCAGGAACGATAGCTTTTCGGGGACATTCGCGTTTTCGGAGGTGTTTATGAGCCTCGTGGAAAACAATGTTCGCGCCATACGGTCAAAATCCACCTTGCTTACATCATCGCGCGTGAACATACGCATGCGGTTCGATGCGTCGTTGTTTGTATAGATGCTGTTTTCGGCGGATGTGTTCTGGATGATGATATCGGTCTTTTGCGGCAGCAAATTGAATGTATTGGCCAAGTATATAAAGGAAATGCCATAGTATTCGTCATACTCGAGCATCTTTAGCGCGATCGGTGTGTCCTCCATCAGATCCTCCGATAACGCGAACACTATATAATGCGGCAGCAATATCACATCGCGGGCCTCACGCGCGCCGACGCGCCTTACATTGTGGTCGATATTTTTAGAATTTTCCTTCCTGTTTTCATAAAGCTTGTCCAGAAACGAAAACACCTCATATGCACCGGTCTTTGTAGATGCGATAAAACGCTCGGCCTTGTCGGAGGTAAAGCAGTGCGGCAACCACTTAACGAAGTTCCAGAAGCCGTATTCCTCGGGATTGATGATAAAAATGAGCTTGACTTCTTCATAGCTGTAGTTCGCGCATATCTGCAGGATCATCGCCTTTATCTGTGCGATATTGGCCGCACGTGTGCCCGTTATGCCCACGATGTAGTTATCAAACAACGACACCGATACCGGTACATCGATGATATGCTCAAACTTGTGAAACAAGATCTGAGCGTATTTACGCATCGGATCGCTGACCAGCGTGAAGCTCTCCTTCGGGGTCTCTATCTCTATCGTGGACTTCCTGACCCCAACACCTATCCGGATGTCCAAAAAGTCCTGTTGATATGCACTCTTGTTCCACAGCAGCGTATTGTTTTGCATGGTCTTGTCCTTGAACGTCGTGACCTCATATGCACGCTCGATATCAAAATACCGCTCGTGCAATAACGCCCTGTTTTCTTGGTGCTTCTTTATAAGATATTTATTGAGCGCATCGATATAACGCTTGTATTTGGTTACGCGCTTGTGCTCATCACGGGTATTTTTATTATTTTGGTAGCGCCTTAAAAGCAGCGGCATCACAACCGTGCCTATCGCGCTGCCCACGATCATTAATAGCGATGCATATAACATCACGGGGTTTTGGGAATTTTGCGAGCGCAGCATTACGCTGAACAGCATGACAAGAAACATCGAACCCGAAGCGCCGATGGTTAAAATCATCGGCGTACCGTTCGGCTCGTGCTTTGGAGGGGGAGGGTCTATAGGTACGGCACCCTCATACAGCCTCGGAAACACCCTATAGGACGGCTGGAAATACTCGTCGGAGGGTGGCTCTTGGTTTGTATGGGGCTGTTCTTTTTTATGTTCGTATGTTGGGAGATTGATAATAGGAAGGATACTCGGGCATGCGCTGACGGCTATGATATCGTCCAGATACACCATGCACACATCATGAATAAGCACGATATCGCCGGAGCAAAGCTCAGCGGATTTTATTTTTGTGCCGTTTAAATAGATTGTACAATCGTTTTCCGCATCCAGCATAACGCGCTCGGTGTGACGCTTATATGTAGCGCATAACAACTCGGATCTATTGACACCGCCGAGCTGCAATACGCCCTTGTCTGTTTTAAAGATATTGAACGAGGACGTGGAGGAGCATTTGATCGAACGCGTATATTCACGCTCGAGTTGAAACGCGTGAATGTCTATATCCATTTCTGCGCGCTTGTGCCATATATGCAGTGTGCCCTGTTCCAATGCCCATGAGTGATTGTCATCGGCATGGCTCAGATGTGAGTATTTTGGATCGATACTCCATATGCCGTTTGACGCGCAAAATCGCAGTATGATGCTATGTTTGCCCGTGGTCTCAGAGGGAGGGATCATCACAAACTCCTCCCGTTCCATTTCATCGGGCAAGATGACGCGTTTGACTACATGATTGCAATATATATGTACAAGAAACGCATTTATCCGCATAGCGCACCGCCTTGACGTAGGTTTTGTTGAATGGTTACAGTGAACGCATGTTAAAACGATTCCTATTCTAACACATTTAACAATTCCTATGCAAATGTATGACACATTTTGGCATTAAAAAGGAGCTGCCGCGAAGCAAAACCCTGTTTGCTTTTCAGTAGCTCCATTGGTCTTTCTGCCGTATGAGAACAGACATGCGATAACACAGATCGGGCCTGCTGCGACATGGGGGATCGTTACATGCCTGATAAGTGTTATCGCTGCCTATTCCCAAATTTCGGCCGGTGTTTAAAAAACGGAAAAGTCTTTCGTCTATACTACGCCAACGGCGCAATAAACCTGCATAATGACTCCATGAAGTAATGAGCTTTGCCGCGTTTTTTATAGTTTTCGAGCATCAGTTCCTTGCATTGCTTAGCATCCTTGAGGAAGGTCTGCTTGCATGTAAGCGCGAATTCCTCATTATAGACCATCGTATTGACCTCATAGTCGAGTTTAAAGCTGCGTATATCAAAATTGGTGGTGCCTATACTTGAGACCTGATCGTCTATTACAAATGTTTTAGAATGCAAAAAACCCGGGTGTATGTAAACGCGTATGCCATTTTCGAGTAATTCCTGGACATACGAGAGCGTGACATAGTAAACGAATTTTTTGTCCGGGATGCCGGGTAGCATCACACGTACATCAACGCCGGACTGGGCGGCTATACGCAACGAATCCATGAGCCCTTGATCGGGTACGAAATAAGGTGTCTGGATATACAGGTATTCCCTTGCGGACGTGATGATCTTCATATAACTGTCGCGGTGTGTGGCATAGTGATTGTCAGGCCCGCACGAGATGATTTGAACCCCGCTTTTACCCTTTTCATCGGGTTCGTGGAAATATTTCCCAAGAAATGTCTCTATCGGCAACTCCGATATCTTTTGCCCGATGTATTTTTTATTTTGCTTTTCGAGGAATACCCAGTCCTCAAAGAACCGCAGCTGCATCTCCGACACTGCCGAACCGGTTACGCGGATCGAGGTATCGCGCCAAGGCGACATCTTTGGATACAGCCCGAGATAATCATCACCGATGTTTATACCGCCTGTATAAGCGATCCTGCCGTCTATGACTACCACCTTTCGATGCAGACGGTAGTTTACACTCAGTAGAGTAGATACAAGCGACGGCAGAAACTTCTGCACCTGCCCGCCGTTTTTTACTATCGGATCGAAGTCCTTAAGCCTTACGGTATAGTCGCCAAGTGCATCGTATACAACCTTTACCTCAACGCCCTGCGCGGCCTTCTTTGCCAATAGCTCGATAAGGTCTCTTCCGATCTTATCCTTTGTCTTGAATATGAAGTATAGTACATTGATGCTTTCCTTTGCCTCGCTTATTTCCTTAAACATCAACGGGAATTTCTCTTGGCCGTCGACCAAAAGCTTCGCGGTGTTGTCCTCGGTAAAAAAGCAGCGTGAAGCCACCGAATTCATCAATATCATGTCCTTAAACCTTGCGGTCTTGGGATCCTGTATCGCTATCCGGTCATCCTTAAACGCATCTTTTTTGAAAGCCTCAATGCTTATCTGTAACAGCTTATGATAATATTCCTCGATCTTGCCCATATTGTACTTCCTGCTCATGACCTCTAGCTTTGAGGTGCTGCCAAAAAAGAAGTACAGTATAAACCCAACTAACGGCAAAAATATGAGCACGAGCAACCAAGCGAAGGTGACGCTCATGTCCTTTCTCGAAAAAAATACTAAACCGATGATGGATAATATATTCGCGACATAGATAAACAACGGTACGATGACCGATATCGCGTTACCCATGACCACACCCCGCTCCTAATAATTCTTATTATAGATTCCAATGGACGTTCAAAGGACACTTTATTTGAAATATGCACGTTCACTTAAAAAACCTGTCGTAAATTCTGCCCAGCTGTAGTTGGTCATGTACTCACCGTGAAATGCATTGATCGCAAATACATCCCCCTCTAAGAACTTATAATAGTCGCAATCAAACATAGACGTGTCTACCGACAGGCTGTTCCAGCTCTTTATCACAATATCTTGCGCGTCTGCAACACGTAACGACTTCATCATATACAGCACGATGTTTTGTATCTGGTTCTTTAGAGAGCGATTATAGTCCTTGTTTTCCCATAGCACGGTGGCTATCTGGCCTATCGTAGAGCTCGCGCCCTTCCTGTCAACCAAAAACGCCAGCAGCTCCTTTGACTTTGCACGCGAAAAAAACAGCGGCTTGTCATCGACAAACACCTCAAAACTCCCAAATGTCTGAATGCGTATGCGCTTTCGATTGCCCACCGGTACCGGATTACGTAGGTTCGTTATCTCGTCGATGATATCCTCCCTCGATACGGGCTTCATCAAATAGCCGCTGGCCCTGAGCTTTATAGCATCCCTAGCATATTCTGTATGGCCTGTGACGAAGATAATATTGATCAGCGGGTTAATTTCCTTCAATTGCTTTGCAAGCGATATCCCGTTTATGCCCCTCATCTCTATATCCAAAAACGCTATGTCCGTCGGGTTATTCTGTACATGTTTTACGGCTTTATCCGGCTCTGTAAATGCTTGTACACTAAACCTCGGGTCCGCGAGCTTTATTTCATGTTCAAGTATCTGCAATGCCAATCTCTCATCATCAACAGCTATGATATTCATCCGACTGTCCCCCCGAACAACCTATTCCTTCACGCTTTTTAGTTCAAAATCAAAATGATAACGAATGAACATACGTGCCGCATCCGCGAGCTCCGTGACACCTCGCTCGGTAAACTTGTGTTTGAACGCGTCCTTTAAATGCCGGGCCGTGATCTCATTTAATGTCTCGAGCGATGCATACGATAATATCGTATTGGGCTTCACATTCATACTGCACATCTGACATAGCATCCCCTCGTATCCAAAAAACGTCACCCTGCCCTCATTGCTCAAAAGCTCTGTTCCGCATTCACTGCAGTGTGTGACCTCGGGCATCAGCCCCAACAGCCCAAAGAACCGGAATTCGAATATCAGCGCAGGGATCTGAGGGTGCTGCGAGCGCGTGAGGCACCAGAGACAGTTCAATAACAGCGTGAGTATCTCATCGCAGCTTAAACCGTCCAAAATCGCGCGGTCACAGAGCTCGAGCATCACAGATCCAAAACGCAATCTGTCGTAGTCCAGACGCAGCTCATAGAAATTCTCTATTATCTCGACCGAGCTGACCGAATAATATCCGCTGCCCTTTCGATTGACCTCGAACAAAAAAAAGTCCGCATATGTAAACAGCGAGGTACCGGCCAAAAATTTACTTCTCGGCTTTCCGGCACCTCGCGCTGTCACAGTCATTT
>CAYURR010000014.1:0-29794 GCA_964446745.1 uncultured Defluviitaleaceae bacterium
ATACCCATGATCGCGGCGATTGTAGGTGCTACGTTAGACAGACCGAAGCCTCCTGATGATGCGCCGTCCTTTATTGTATATGCAGTTTGTTTGTCCACGATGATGAACGGCACCTGATTTAACGAATGCGCCGTGCGCAACTGGAGCTTGCCGGACTTGGACTTTTCGAGCATCTCGTCCGCGTTGCCGTGGTCTGCAGTGATCAAGACTGTATAACCGAAGCTTTCTGCAACCGGTAGGACTCGGGCGAGCGCGAGATCCACAGCCTCTACAGATATGATCGTAGCTTCCATATTACCCGTATGGCCGACCATGTCGCCGTTCGGGTAGTTGCAGCGGATAAAGTCATACTGTCCGGATGCCATCGCTTCGATGACCTTGTCGGTGACCTCGGCGGATTTCATCCACGGGCGTTGATTAAACGGTACCAAATCCGACGGTATCTCTTCAAATATCTCGAGCGTATCACTGAACTTACCGCTGCGATTGCCGTTCCAAAAATAGGTCACATGGCCGTATTTCTGAGTCTCGGATACCGCATATTGCTTCACGCCGTTGTTGACCAACAGCTCGGACAGTGTATGTGAGATCTCAGGCGGGTTGACGAGGTAACGCTTCGGGAGGTCTAAATCGCCGTCGTATTGCAGCATGCCTGCGTACAGAACGTTCGGGCGCTTTCCGCGATCAAAGAATGGGAAATCGTCGTAGTCAAACGCCATACTGATCTCTATCGCACGGTCACCGCGGAAGTTGAACAGGATAACGCTGTCGTTGTCATTGATCGTACCGACCGGTGTGCCGTTATCAGCTATTACAAACGCAGGCAAATCCTGATCCGTGATGCCGTCATTCTCAGCGCGGAAGGTAGTGATTGCATCCGTTGCGGTTGCAAACTGCCTGCCTATGCCGTGTACATGGGTCTCCCAACCGATCTTGACCATGTTCCACTCGGCTTGGTAGCGATCCATTGTGACCTTCATACGTCCGCCGCCGCTTGCGATGCGTCCGTCAAAGCTTGCGTCGTTCAGTTCTGCGAGGGTTTGCTCGAGCGCTCCGACGTATTCGAGCGACGAGGTCGCGGGTACGTCGCGTCCGTCCAATAATATGTGTACGCGTGCGGTCTTAACGCCCGTAGCCTTTGCTTGCTTCAGTAATGCGCTCAGGTGCGCGATGTTCGAGTGAACGTTGCCGTCCGAGAGCAGTCCGATGAAATGCATCGTCGTATTGTTCTTTACGCAGTTTTGTGTGAGCTCTGTCCATGTGTCGGACGCGAACAGCTTGCCGGTTTCGATCGATTCGTTTACGAGCTTAGCGCCCTGCGAATATATCTGTCCGCAGCCGAGCGCGTTGTGACCGACCTCGCTGTTGCCCATGTCGTCGTCAGACGGCAGACCAACGGCTGTTCCGTGAGCCTTTAAGCGGGTGTTCGGGCAGTTTTCAAGCAGAGAGTTCAATACCGGTGTGTTCGCACGGTAAACGGCGTTAGTATCGTCCTCCTTACCGAAGCCGATGCCGTCCATAATAATCAATAATACCTTCTTGTCCATAAATAACCTCCTATTTATTTTTGCTGTGATACTGATAATAATCCGTCTTTATCATACCGTTAAACAGCTTGCGTTTTGTATCGGCGGGTCTACCGAAGGATTTTTCAAAGAATTCGTCCGCGGTCAATACATATATACCCCAATCGAGGTTCTTGCCAAATATCCGCGCGAGGTCTTTGTAGATCTGTTCGATCTCTTTCACACGGCCCAAGCGTTCTCCGTACGGTGGATTACATATTGCTACACCGCCTGTTGCTTTTTCGCCGGACGTATTTAAAACCGGCAGCTTAAGCTCTGCCACCGGGCATACATTGAACTCGATGCAATCATCCACACCGGCCTTTATGGCGTTTTCCTTAGCGACCTCTATAGCCTCCGGGTCGATGTCATAGCCATAAATGCGCGGCGTTGCGTCCACGCGTATCTGCGCGAAGGCTTGCTTGCGTGCATCTTTCCAGAGTTGCGAGGGGATCAATGGCCAGCGTTCGGATATGAACGAACGGCTGATACCCGGAGCGATATTTTTGGCGATCAATGCAGCCTCGATCGGTATCGTACCGCTGCCGCAAAACGGATCGACAAGCGTCTTAAACGGCCTCCAGAACGACAGCTCGATCAATGCGGACGCGAGCGTCTCTTTTAACGGGGCTTCCAGTGCGTGCTCCCTGTAACCGCGTTTGTGCAGACCTGCGCCCGTGGTGTCTATGGTCAGCGTTGCCTTGTCCTTTAATAGACCGACCAGCACCTTGTATTCGGGGCCTGTTTCGTTGAACCACTCGACATCATGCACGGATTTTAAACGCTCGACGATGGCCTTTTTGACGATGGCCTGACAGTCGGGCACACTGAAAAGTCCCGAGCGTACGGATTTACCCGTTACCGGGAAGGTGCCGTCCACCGGGATGAACTGCTCCCACGGCAAGGCCTTTGTGCCCTCGAACAGCTCGTCGAATGTGCGTGCATAGAATTCACCGACGTTGAGCAGCACGCGGTCAGCGCTGCGCAGATGGATGTTTGCAAGAGGGATCGCGGATAAATCCCCACGAAAATCAACCCTGCCGTCCGCAACGGATGTAATCTCAAGGTTCAATTTCTGTACCTGCCGCTTCACAACGGCCTCAAGGCCAAACGCGGCTGTTGCTATTAGGTTTACCATGTAATTCTCAATGCTTTCGTACCTTCCGTTACCATATAAATGGTAGATAATTATTTGGATGTAGGATATCACACTCTTTAGTGATTATCAACTTTTATGGAACCGTTCGGATGAAATGTTGAGTAAACGCTTATGTTGTGATATGCTGTGCGAAATATCCAGAGGTGATAAAGATGAAGAGATATCTGTGCATATTGTTAACCGTTATATGCATGTCAGCCATGGTAGGCTGCGGCGAAAATAAAAATACAGAGTTACAGCCTGTTGCAGTGACCGAAATCCAGGCTGCCGTTACTCCCGAGGCGCAAGTAACGCCAGTAGCAGAGGCAACTGAGCCTCCTGTACCGACACAAAAGGCAGCAGTCGACAGATCGGCTGCTATGGCATATACACATGCGCTGTCTAACGGCTGGAACCTGGGCAACACATTAGACGCTGTCGGTACATTGATGCACCCGCAGCCGATGGGACATGAGATTGCAATGGGCAATCCGGTAACGACCGAGGAAATGATCAAGCTCGTAAAAGAGGCGGGCTTCGGTACGTTACGCATACCCGTTACATGGATGGTCAATCTCGGGGAGGGTCCTGAGTACAAGATCGACGAGCCGTGGCTCGATAGGGTCGAGGAGGTCGTAAATTACGGGCTCGATAACGATCTGACGGTGATATTGAACGCGCACCATGAATTTTGGATAAAACTACGCGAGGATAAATATGAAAAGGTAAGCGGGCAGCTATCGAGCCTATGGCAGCAGGTAGCCGAACGCTTCAATAAATGTGACAACAGGCTCATATTCGAGGGTATGAATGAGCCGAGGCTGATAGATACGGAACTGGAATGGACAGGCGGAGATACAGAGAGCAGGGCTGTCATAAACAAACTCAATGAGGTGTTTGTGGAAACGGTCAGGCAGACCGGGGGAAATAACACAACGCGTATGCTGATGATACCAACATACGCGGCCGCGACCGATGAGGCTGTGCTCAACGACTTTACCGTGCCGGACGATCCGAATATAATCGTGTCGCTGCATGCGTATACCCCATACCCGTTCGCGTTGCAACCGGAGGGCGTAGAGGCCTGGAGCAGTGATAACCCCGAGGACACAAAGGATGTGGATGCATTGTTTGAGCGAATAGACCGGTATTTCATCAGTAAAGGGGTACCGGTCATTATTGGTGAAACAGGAGCGCGTAACCGTGGAAACCTAGAGGCGCGTGTGGATTGGGCTCAGTATTTTTCCGCAAAGGCACAGGCTTTGGGCGTTCCGTTACTCTGGTGGGATAACGGCACGTTTACGGGCAATGGGGAGCGACTGGGTCTGCTGGATCGGCGTGGTATGAAGTGGGAATTTATCGAGATTATAAACGCATTTCAGAATAAGCTTGAGGAGAATGGTATTGAATAGTTACAGATTAATAAATAAAGATGGAGCGGCGAAACGCGGTGAGCTGGTGACGCCGCATGGCGTGATCAAGACACCCGTGTTTATGAATGTAGCGACGGTTGCTGCGATCAAGGGCGCGGTGTCGTCGATGGACTTGAAGGAAATCGGTTGCAAGATCGCGCTGTCGAATACCTATCACTTGCATCTGCGGCCCGGCGATGAAAATGTCAAAAAGCTCAGAGGGCTCAGGCGCTTCATGAACTGGGATGGGCCGGTGCTGACGGATTCGGGCGGGTTTCAGATCTTCTCTCTCGCGTCACTGCGCCGCATAAAAGAAGAGGGTGTATATTTTTCATCTCACATCGACGGCAGAAAGATATTCATGGGTCCCGAGCAGAGCATGCAGATACAGTCCAACCTGGGCTCTACGATAGCTATGGCGTTTGATGAATGCATACCATATCCATCCGAGCGCGACTATGTGAGGGCGTCTGTCGACAGGACCACACGTTGGCTGCTGCGTTGTAAGGATGAACTCGCGCGCTTAAACGTCTTGGACTATACGATAAACCCCGGACAGATGTTGTTCGGGATCAATCAGGGCTGTGTGTTTGACGATATCCGTATCGAGCACGCGAAACAGATAGCGGAGCTCGACCTGAATGGATATGCTATAGGCGGGCTCGCGGTCGGCGAATCCCATGAGCAGATGTACCATGTTATCGAGCAGGTCGTACCACACCTGCCCGTGGACAAGCCAACATATTTGATGGGTGTTGGCACCCCCGAAAATATCATCGAGGCCGTTTATAGGGGGGTAGACTTCTTTGACTGCGTGCTACCCGCGAGAAACGGCAGGCACGGCAACGCATATACGGATCAGGGTAAGATCAACCTGAACAATGCGCAATTTGCGATGGATGAACGCCCGCTCATGGAGGGCTGCGAATGCCCCGCATGCAAGCATTATTCGCGCGCGTATATCAGACACTTGTTTAGGGCCAAGGAGATGCTCGCTATGCGTTTATGCGTGCTGCATAATCTGCACTACTATAATAGGATGATGGAAGAGATAGGCGAGGCGATAGAGCAGGGAAGATTTGAGGCGTATAGAAAGACAAAGCTTGAGGGATGGGCAGAAAACAAATAAGGGGGCATTATTATGTACGAGCATCACAAGACATCGATGGAAAATCTGGTCAAGCATTTTGAATCCGATCCGGAAGTCATAGCCGTAATATTGGGCGGATCGGTCGCAAAGGGGAAGGAACGAGTAGACTCGGATATAGACGCGATCATCGTGGTTAGCCCGCAGCGTTTCGAAAAGCTACAGGCCGAGAACCGCATATCGGAGTGCTTTTCGGAGGGGATCACATACGATGGCGGGTATTATGATATTAAGTATTGCACGGAGGACTATTTAAAGACACTGATGGAACGAGGTAGCGAACCGTCTCGCAACGCGTTTATGTGCGCACGCTGTCTGTATACCAAAAACCCTGAAATAGCAGTATGGGTTGAAGAAATCCCGGTCTTTCAACAGTCCGAAAAAGAGGAAAAGCTGCTGTCGTTCTTTAGCGGGCTGACGTTGCATCGCGATTATTTCTGGAAGGTTGCGGGCGACGAGATATATCTAAAGACGCGTACGGCAGTTGATATCGTGCTATGCGGGTTGCGTATGGTACTGCAGGAGCGCGAGGTGTTGTTCCAGTGCCAACGCAAATTAATAGACGCCGTTTCCGGTCTCGGGGGTGCGTATGCCGAAACTGCCGACAAAGCAAAAAGGCTTCTGTCGGAGATGACCGACGAAGCCTTGGATGATTTTGTAAATGCAGTTATGACCGTGACGGATTACCAGCCGCCAAAGGATTACTCGATCATGCTCTCGCGCTTTATAGATGACAATGAACAGTGGTGGTATAAGAACCGCCCTGTCATAACGGAATGGTAACAGCTTTTATTTGAATGTGACGGGCATATAACGCTTGTGCTCTGAATTGCGGTGGAAGCGATCGATGATCGCCTTGTCGTGGTCATTGGCCTCACCTGTTTTGATATAACGGTCGATGGCCTCATAGGTCACTCCCATCTCAGCCTCATCGGTCTGGCCCTCATAGAGCCCTGCTGACGGGGCTTTATTTATGATCTCACTAGGTGCCCCGAGCACGCGTAGATACGCAAATATCTCGGTCACCGTGAGGTCCGATATCGGATTGAAGTCGTAAGCGCCGTCGCCCCATTTTGTAAAATAGCCCATGTAACCCTCAGATCTATTGCCCGTGCCGCAGACGAGGCGGTTCTCGGTCTGTGATATCGCATACATGGTAGTCATACGCAGACGCGGGGCTATATTTGCGAGCGCGGCATCGGTGATTCTGGGTACGCCAAAGCGGGTTTCACATTTGGATACAAGCATTTCCTTTACATTTGTGAGGTCTACGTAGCGCGTTTCTATTTCAAACGCCTCGGCCAATAGCCGCGCGTGGTCGGCATCGGTTGTATGATTTTGCTTGGTGCCGCAGGGCAAGATGACGCCGATGGTATTTCTCCATGCTTTTTTGCATAAAATGCCTGCGAGTGCGCAGTCCTTGCCACCGCTGTTTGCAAATGCAATACCATCGGCACCCGAGGTCGCTACGATACGGCGTATAAATCCGATTCTTTCTTCGATGTCTTGTAAGATAGCCTTTTCATCCATTGTACATTTCCTCCTGTCACATTTTTACTAGGTTTATAAATACCTTTTTGTTCTCGGACTGTTCATCATCCATTACGTTGATCTCCATCGTGATGAAGTCCTCCTCATCTCGTATGCGACAGCGCATCTGTGAATAGTGTGAGGTCTTTACCAAATGCAGGAACTCGGTCTTTAGCTTGTAAGCATCCTCGAAGAACTCAAATAATGAACGTCCGGTCATCTGCTCCTGCTCAAATAGAATATCGGCATTATGGTTAGACAGGATTATTGTGCCCTTTTCGTCCGTGATAATCAATATGCGCGACGAACTCTCCATAATTTTTTGGCTCAGCCCACGCTCGAACATCAATGCGAGCTCCGCGTCCTTTATCGTGGTGATGTCACGCGTGATGTTAGAAATGCCGACGATCTCATGTTTGTCATTATATATACAGAACAATTGCAAATCGTAATAAAACCGTGTGCCGTCTTTTTTTACACGCCAACCGTTTTCAGAGTATCTACCGTCGGTTATGACCCTATCGATGCGCTGCTTGATCATATCCGCTTCGTGGGGCTCATATACATAGCCGATATATTTGCCGATGACCTCACACTCACTAAAGCCCAACAGCTCGCTTGCACCCTTATTCCAGAGCATGATGATACCATTCTTGTCCATCGCGTAGATCGCGCAGTCCTGAAAGCTGTTGATGATATTGGTCAGATACAGTGAACGGCTTTCCATCTTCTTTTCAAGCTCGTCGTTTAGGTTTTGTATTAATGTGTTCTGGAATTTCAACTCATTGCCGAGGCGTTTGGTCTTTTCGTAGGTCAGGCCGTTGTTGACCGCTATGCCCACATAGTATTTCAGATGGTCCATGAGCTGCACATCGGCCTCGGTGTAGTCGTGTATCGAGGTCATCACCAACACGCCGGCGAGCTCCTCGTTATTAAATATGGGCACGATCATGATAGAGCGTGGCTTTAGCTTGCCCAAGAATGTGCGCTGGTAATATATTGTATCATCTGGGATATCGTTTATGACGGATATTTTATTATCGAGTACGGACACACCCATCAGACCCTCGCCTATGGAAACGTCGAACTCCGAGTAGATGTTGCGGCTAAAGCCCTTTGAGTGCTTTATCTCAAACTTTTTGGTCACTACGTTAAATGAATAGAACGCGCAGCAGGAACTGTTGGTGATACGTATGAGTTTCGGTATCAGGTCGTCCATGACCTTTTCGAATTCGATATTTACAACCACCGAATTGATGATGCCTTTTATAGACTCGTCAAAATGCTTTCGCTCAATTAGCTGCTTGCGGATTTTTACAAGTGCTGTGTATAAAGGTAGCGAGAACGCATATTCGCTAATAAAGCGCGAGATGCGTTTGCGCGGGGCTTTGGGCATGATTTCCTGCTCGATACGGCCATCGTCGAGGGTTTCGTCGGAAAAGAGCCTCTCAGTCTTTTCGGTGACATCTCGGATCATACGTGTGAACCGCCTGTGATAGCGATACTTTACGACCAGATATATAACAATGATAAAGCAAATGTTTAAGATAATAGTCAACTTCATTTTAATGAACGCTCCTTGAAATGATTCCCACAATCACGTATACTACAACGTGAGGGGTGACGGTCGTGAGGAAATTTGATTTAAACAAAAAATACTTGGAAATTTGTCTGTATGTGTTGTTTGTTGTAGCAGTAAGTATAATCCTCGAAAAGCTAATTGGCAATATCTCCGGATTTAGCCGTACGATTTGGGGTTGGCTAAATTTTTTGAAACGAGTGTTGTCACCGTTTATCTATGGCTTCTTTATAGCCTACTTTATGAATGCATCGGTGAACTTCTTTGAATACAAGTTGCTGTCGCGTATAAACTACAACAGAAAATACGATAATGTCAGAAGAATCGTCGCTATCTTATGTACATACGCCATCTTTGGTACGGTTCTGGTATTCATTATATCATACTTGGTGCCTCAGGTCATCCTCAGCGTGACGAATCTTGTCTCCCGCATCCCTCTCGATCCGCGTTACTATGAAACCGCCATTTTAAACTATCTCGCGCAGGATACCCCGTTCGCGAATTTTCTCTACAACGTAAACTCGGCTCTCGTTGAAAACTATACGGTGGCCGATCTTGTAAATCGTGTATTCGAACCGCTGCTCGGGCAGATCACATCGCTAACCGGTTTTATGAACGGTTTTCTCGCGACATTGCTGACGGGCACATTTAATGTCGCGTATGCGTTATTGAATTTCTCGCTGGGTCTTTTTATCGCTTTTTATATGTTATGCGACAAGGAGCTGTTTGTGGACTTGCTCAAGAAGCTTGTCACGATAATATTCAATCGCAGTGTGACGCGACAGGTATTGGGCATCGCAGCTGAAACAAACGATATCGTGCAAAAATTTATCATAGGTAAGGGTATAGACTCCATCATAATCGGCATCATATTCTTTTGTGTCTGTGTAATTATGAAGGTGCCGTATCCATTGTTGATGGCCGTTATCATCGGCATTACGAATATGATACCGTATTTCGGGCCGTTTATCGGCGCGGTGCCCGTTATAGGGATTGTGTTGATGACCAATCCGCTGCAGGCGCTCTGGACCGCATTGGCTATCTTGGTGCTACAGCAGTTCGATGGTATATACCTCGGACCTAAGATCATCGGTGATACGACGGGGCTGCGCCCGATTATGGTAGTGTTTGCGATCATTGTAGGTGGTGCGGTCGGCGGCATTTGGGGTATGTTTTTCGGTGTGCCGGTATTTGCAGCGCTGCGTACGCTTGTGATGGGATTTGTAAATAAGAAATTTGACGAGAAGGCATCGGGGGTAAAGACGAATGGAAAATAGTAAATGGGACAATGGTAAATTGGTAAAATACGGTTATAGGTTTATGCTGTTATTGATATTTACAAGTATAACATTTTCGATCATAGTAGGATTGACCGCAGTATCGTCAGGGCGCGTAGACTTGGTGATCTCGCCGTTTGCACTTATAATAAATGAATTGTGTTTATTCGGCTTGCCTGTTTTATTTGTATATAGCTTTAGCAAGTCAATGGATAAAGGTTACGTATTTAATTTAAACAATTTCAATTTGAAAAATGTATTGTATATAATATTGATGACCATTTTAATATCACCTTTGATGATGTTGTTGTCGGGTATAACGGCGTTATTATTTGATAATGCTGCTATGTCCTTGATAGAACCGCTACGTGATCAACCGCTAATATACATGCTCTTAGCTATCGCGGTTGCGCCCGCGTTGTTTGAGGAATTGGCGTTTCGTGGTGTAATAAATTCATATTTCAGAAATTTATCAATAAAAAAAGCCGCATTTATAAATGGGCTTCTTTTTGGGATTATTCATTTAAATCTGCAACAGTTTCTGTATGCGTTTGCAATTGGTGTGATACTCACTCTGTTTGTGCGCAGTGTGGGTTCGATTTGGGCCTCGATACTGTCGCATTTCTTGATTAACGGCTCACAATTATTGTTGAGTTATACAGCAATAGCCGGTGATGAACTCGCAACGCAAGAGGTCACATTGTTGAATCTGTCCGTCTCTCAGGAACTGATGAGCGTAATCATTCTGATCATACCGGCGATTTTGTGCTTTATCTTGTTTGTGATTGTTTATAAGCGCTTCGTTGCTTTCAACAAAGCACACCAATTGGTAATGGCAAATGTAAACGAAACAGAACAACCAACAGACGCCCCGGTATTTACATGGGAGCTAATCCTGATCCTCATCATCTTTACCTTGTTTGCTGCCGTGCTGTTGCTTGTTGGATGACAGACCCTTATCAATCACGTGGTCTATGTCACTCAATGTCCGTAATGTTGAATTAAAGTCTATCAGCGGCCCACGCCGCTTTTTTTTGTGGAACATTGCCGAGAGCTTTCGTGATAGGCTGCTCTTGCTCATATCGACCTCCAATGCTTATGGCGTCAACCTCGCACTATAGATGGGTAAGCCTTGCTTGGTAAATTTCTCCTCATATTCTGTAACGATGTCGCCGGGCGGTTCTGTACCGGTTTCGATTGTGAAGCCCGCGAGCTGCGCCTGCTCCAGGGTAAATGTATAGAGCGGCTCGTTGTCCGTGCGAAAATGGATCACCGGTTGCTTATCCGCTGTTTTCTCGCACAGAAGCTTTTTATAAACCTCTAAATAACGATGATGGGTCAAGCGGCGCTTGGCCCATTTCTTTTTGTTTGGCCATGGGTCACTGAAAAATAGATAGATCTCAGATACCTCACCTATTTCAAAGATGCTTTCGAGATTGTCCGCGTCACCGAGGATGAATGCGAGGTTACCGGGTGTGTCGCCGGACTTTCTCGCTGCCTGGGCGAGTACGGCATAGGCGCGTTCGAGTGCGATATAGTTTGTCTGCGGGTTGCGCTGTGCCGTGTGTATGATGAAACGCCCCTTGCCACAGCCGATTTCGAGGTGCAGCGGGTTATCGTTGCCGAAATATGCCTGTGACCATTTGCCTTTGTATCCCTCGTTGTCTCTGACGATGTGCGGATTGCTTTGCAACTCCGATGCAGTCCAGGGCTTTTTTCTTGTGCGTGCCATGTGTGCCTCCTTTAGTATTGAGCCTTGCTTATAGGATGATTGATTTGAGCCAGTAGCCGAACTCGCCGTGAGTAGGATTGATGTCGTCGCAGCATTTAAATTGCGTAAACCCGAGCTTGATGCAGTATGTCTTGCGCTGGGTGCTATAGATGCCCGGTATACCTAATATGTATTGGCGGCTAAATCCGTTCGTGTCTCTGCCCAAGATGAAATGATTATATTCGTTATACGCCGATATGACAAATCCATTACCAGAAAATGCCTTGTAATCGATCGGCAGGTGCTTTGCATCGATCAATGATATACGGATCCACTCGATAGGCTTACTTTGTCTGGTAAACGGTTTGATGCTACGGTTGCTGGTGGTGTCCGTTTCGGAAAACATATTATCAAGCTGTGACATCGCCTCGAAATCCTCGGGCAGGAAATCGTCCGTGCCGTCGAGTCTGGCCAGTTCGAGCAGTTCGTCCCTGAGACGTTTGGCGGTCTCGAGCAGTTGCAATTGCTTTTCGCTGCGCAGGACATTGATGGATTTGGACATGGCTGCAGGCTCGGGAACGGGCATCTGTTCGAGTGCAGGCATCTGTTCGGGAACGGGCATTTGCTCGGGAGCAGTTGGCGCTCCAGGTGTAGCCTCATAGTTTTCGTTTTCCGGCAGTTGTATATGCTGGGGCTGGCTGTCCAGATATTTGAAATGCTTCTTCCAGTTGGGCGCGTCAACCTTGTACGCCACAAGCGGGGTCACAAGAGTACCTGAAAAGTCGGCGGTGATGGCAATCAAGGCGAGCTTGTCGGGTGTCATATCGTAAAGCTGTCTGATGTCCACGGTGTTAAACAAACGCTTTTTTCCCAAGTTGTCTGTTGTGAACAGATCGATCTTCTGTCCCTTGTACTCGCCGTTATCAAAGAATACCAGGCACAGCCTGTATGTAATGCCGGGACGTAGGTTTTGGATCCATACTGTTAGTTTTAGGTTATATCCCGAAAACTCCAGCACACAGCGCCCGACTGGCCTGTGTCCTAGATGACCGTAATCCCCTCCGTCGGGTAATAGGGTTAAGCCATATCGTTCATAATTCATAGACGACCTCCGAAAATATGTAGAGTATTCACATCTATATATATTCCGAAAAAAGGAAATGATGAAACGAATTGGCTTGACTCATTCCAAGAACGTCTGTACAATATTTTGCAATTTTACATCAGGGAGCGGATGACTGTATGAATGCACTAAAAAGTTTTTTTGCACGTAAGGATATTGTAATCTCACCAAAGCGGTATCTTCAAGAAGCACTGTCGGCGATGGCCATAGGTTTATTTTCGTCGTTGATCATTGGTCTGATACTAAAGACATGCGGGCAGCAGCTTGCGATTTTGTTCGGTGAAAACATATTTACGGGTTTTCTGGTCGAGGCCGGCACAACAGCGATGGGTCTGATGGGAGCGGCTATTGGCGTGTCTGTTTCATATGGACTCAAGGCCCCGTCGCTCGTGATGTTTTGCGGTGTGATCACAGGCTCGATGGGTGCTACACTCGGCGGGCCGGCGGGTGCGTTTGTCTCGGCTGCTATCGGAGCAGAGTTTGGCAAGATGATTTCAAAGGAAACCAAGCTCGATATCATAGTGACGCCGGCAGTAACAATATTTGCGGGCTTTCTGGGAGCGAAGCTGTTTGCGCCTGTAGTGAGCGGCTTGATGGGCGGATTGGGGCAGATCATCATGAGTGCTACGGAGATGCAACCGTTTCTGATGGGCATCGTGGTTGCGACGGTCATGGGACTTGCGCTCACGGCACCGATCTCGAGCGCAGCGCTCGCGATAATGCTGAGCCTCGAGGGGCTTGCGGGTGGAGCTGCGACGGTTGGATGCGCAGCACAGATGATAGGCTTTGCTGTGATGAGCTATAAGGCTAACGGGTATAGCGGTCTAGTGTCGGTAGGCTTGGGCACGTCGATGCTCCAGATACCAAATATCGTAAAGAACCCGTGGATACTCTTGCCGCCCACATTAGCCGGAGCTGTCATCGCGCCGTTGTCGACGCTTGTGTTTAAGCTCACAAACGTGAAAGAGGGCAGCGGTATGGGGACCTCGGGGCTTGTTGGGCAGATCGGTACGTTTACATCGATGGGCTTTAATTCCGGCACAGTAGTAGGTGTAGTGCTCTTGCATTTCGTATTGCCAGCGTTGATTACATATGTTGTGTATAAGCTTTTGATCAGCACGGGCAAGATAAAGCCGGAGGATTTGAAGTTAGGGTGACAAATGGTTGACATAGTAGGGATTTGTCATATAATTTTTATATAACATTGCATAAGGGGAGGGGATTACATGGAGCAGGAAAGTGCAGTTAGGATCAGACCGACAAATGATCTGGCTTTTAAAAAGGTCATGTCGAGCGAAGAAAACAAGGATATAGTCGCTGGATTTATAAATGATTTCTATGAGCTTGGGGTTACGGTTGATGAGATAGAAATAAAGAATCCGTATTCAATCAAGGCGTATCGGGAAGAATTTGATAAGGATCCTTTAAACAAGCTCCGGTTCACCGTCCCCGACGTGGTTATTCACATCAAACGTAAGTACAGCATTGTACTGGAGATACAGCTCTATCTGATGCGAACCTATGCGATGAAGGTATTGATGTATACGGCAAACGAATTCACCTCAAACTATGGGACCGGCAATTCGGGTGATAAGTACCTCTCGTTGATCCCTGTATATTCATTGAATGTCTTGGGCGAGAGGTTTACGATGTTTAATGACAGCAGGGCGTATCATTGCTTTGAGCTGTACGACAGAAAAAATAATGTAGAATACCCGGGCGGCCCGTTGATGATAGGATTCTTTGAACTCAGTAAATATGGGAGCGAGATGACGCTTAACCAACGGTATTGGATGGATTACTTTTTGGAAAAGGAGATAAATCCATCCGCTCCGGATTATATCAAGAAGGCAAAATGCATAATAACGCTTGATAATCTTGGGAAGGAGGAATTCGAGATGATATCGCGTGTAGAAAGGGCAGAGGCGGATTATTATGCCATTTTGGATTCTGCAAGATGGCAAGGCCTCGAAGAAGGCCGAGCTGAAGGTATAGTTAAAGGTCGGGCCGAAGGTATAGTTGAAGGTCGGGCTGAAGGTAAAGCTGAGGGTAAGGCTGAAGGTAAGGCTGAAGGCAAAGCTGAAGGTATCGGTTTAGTCATCAAAAGTCTAAAGGCAAAGATCCCTCTCGAACTTATATCGGAATACACAGGACTAAGTATAGACGAAATCAAAAGCATATAGAAGATGCCCCTTTGTCATAAACAAAGGGGCATCTCTTTTGCGACACCTTCATATGACTACCTCCGGTATATTGTCAATATAATATTTCTATTGTATAATACATCATATAGTTGCATGAATCGTTCGTTACGCATTGTGCAAGGTTACCACTATATCATTACAAACTAAAAGTCGACAAAATTCTAATGAGATTTACAGTGCATCTTGCAGATAATAAACGTGTTAGACATCAAACAATATTAATGCGGAGGAAAACATTATGGCTGTGGATATTGTTGTGGTTGGTGCGGGTTATTCCGGTGTATTGACCGCAAAGAAACTGGCAAAGAAATTTAAGAAGCGCTCCGATGTTCAGATCACGATCATCGACAAAAACCCGTATCACACGATGCTCACAGAGCTGCATGAGGTGGCGGCGCAGCGTGTCGAAGAGGACAGTATCCGCATCAGCCTGAAAAAGATATTTGCTGGTCGTAGGGTCAATGTCTCAATAGATACGATCACACATGTGGATAAGGAGAACAAAACGGTCATCGGGCAAAATGCTAAGTACCGCTATGACTATCTAGTGATGGCGGCAGGTTCAAAGCCGACGTTTTTTGGTGTGCCCGGAGCGGAGGAATTTAGCTACAAGCTCTGGTCGTACGACGATGCGATAAAGCTGCGCGAGCATTTGCACAATAAATTCCGTCAGGCCTCGTGTGAGACCGATGCAGCTAAGAGGAAGCAGATGTTGAATTTCGTTGTGGTCGGGGCGGGATTTACGGGTGTTGAGATGATTGGCGAGCTCGCCGAGCTTGCGCCTATTATGTGCGCAAGATATGAGCTCGACCCGAAAGATGTGTCCATGTCGGTCATAGATGTGCTTCCGCGTATCATGCCGATCATACCGGAAAAGCTCACAGACAAGGTCGTAAGACGCTTAGGCAAGATGGGCGTAAAGATCATGACATCGACAAATGTGGTTGCTATCGGTGAGGACTTTATCGAGGTAAGGACCGGGTCTAAGGATGCGAAGACTCAGAGCTTCAAGACCGAAACGGTAATCTGGGCTGCCGGCATACAGTCGTCGGATATTACAGCCGATGCCGCTCAGCAGGTAAAATCCCAAAGGAACGGTCGACTGGATACGGATGAGTTCTTGCGCAGTGTGGATGACGAGCGTATCTATGTGGCGGGGGATAATCTGTTCTTTGTGCCCAAGGGAGAAGAAAAGCCTGTGCCGCAGATGGTTGAAAACTGCGAGCAATCCGCTGATGTAATAGCGCATAACATCCATGCCGACATTACAAAGCACGGTACGATGGTCGCTTACAGGCCACAGTTCCATGGGGTCATGGTCAGCGTGGGCGGACGTTATGCGACGGCACATGTCGGATTGCCCGGGAAATTCTTCGGATTGCCGTCGTTTCTTGCTATGTTTGCAAAGCATTTTATTAATATCATCTATTTCCTGCAGGTGCTTGGTTGGAATAAGGTCTTTTCATATCTTAAACATGAGATATTTACGATCAGAAACAGGCGCAGTTTCGTAGGCGGACATTTCTCTAACCGCACGCCGAGCTTCTTGATTGTGCCGCTCCGGCTTTGGTTAGGTGCGGTGTGGTTGTTTGAGGGCATAAAAAAGATATTCGAAGGCTGGCTAGTCGAGCCCAAACTCACGAATTTCTTTGGCGGCGCAAACGCTTGGTACAACAGCATACTCTCTCAGTATTACAGTAAGGCTTCGATGTTTATAACCGCGTCTGCGGATGCTACATCGGCAGCGACTTCGGCGGCTACGGACGCCACATCTGCAGCGACGGGTGAGGCTGCGGCCTCGGTCGGTGAGATGATTTTAAACTTTAACGTTTTAGGGCTTGTAAATGTGTTGTTCGTTTCAGGTAAGGAGGTCGCGAAGGCCACTATAGAGGATTTTGCATTCCGCTTGGATATCCCGATTATGAACTGGTTTATAAACACCTTCGTACTGCCCAATGACACAATGCAGAGGTTTATGCAGGGCTTCATAGTTATATCTGAGATAGTGATCGGGCTTGCGCTGATTGGCGGCTTATTTACGTTCCTCGCGGCGGCGTTTTCGCTTGTGTTGCAGTTTATGTTTGTCTCGACGACGGGCCTTTATCTCAGTACATTCTGGATGATTTTCGGCGCTATAGTAGTGTTGATCGGCGGTGGCCATATCTTCGGACTGGATTGTTACGTAATCCCCTGGCTCAAGGCTAAATGGAAGAACACCAAATTCGCACGAAAGACATACATCTACAATGATTGATATAATGTATGATTTAGACATCAAGACGGACATCGTAAAGGAACGTGTAAACAAAACCTTGCGTAGGGCACCCGCAGTAGTGAGGGAATATATGCAGCATCTGACGGAGGGCTCAGGTAAATATGTGCGTGCGCGTGCGGTTCTAATGTGCGCACTCGATGCAAATAATAATATCTCGGACGATGCGCTGACCTTTGCTACGGCGGTTGAGATATTGCACCTTGCGACACTAGTACATGACGACGTGATGGATGACGCGGACACTCGCAGGGGCATACCGACACTAAACATGAAATACGGTAAACGCACAGCAGTCATTTGCGGTGATTATCTGTTCAGTTTGTGTTTACAAATCCTGAGTGTGTTCAGGGAAAAGGAAAAAGACGAGGCATATCGCAGTATCGACATGGATGTAGCCAAAATCATCCGCCGCATATGCCTCGGTGAACTGCTACAGCATATCAAGAACGGTGATATCAACATTACAGGCTATGAATATCTGCGTATCATTTCCGGTAAAACAGCCGCACTGTTTGCGGGTTCGTTTTATGCGGGTGCGTTCTTTGCCGGGGAGCCCGAGAATGTACGTAAGAAGTATCGCAAGCTCGGGGAGTACTTGGGCATGATCTTCCAGATAACGGATGATTGTATTGACTATTCTGCAGAACGTGATATAGCCAAAAAGCCTGTCCGCTCCGATTATGATCAGGGTGTAATTACATTGCCGCTGATATTTGCACTTGGAAAAGAGCCGCAAGGCTCGAAGCAGATAGACATATCAGCCGGAAACGTATCTGAGATCGTGAGGCACTCGGGCGGGGTCGAATATGCGTATGGCGTCGCAAACCGTTATGCGGACAAGGCGAGGAAGCTGCTTGCTTCGCCTGAAATGGCACGAATGACAGATCAGAAAAGGGCGATGCTTACGGAGCTGTTTGATACCGTTATAAATCGCAGGGGTTGAGCCGATGAGGTTACTAAAATATGTAGAAATCAGTACAAAGGTTACGAGTGTATTGACATTCCTGTATACATTGGCGTTTTTGGCGTATTCGGGATTTCGGGTAAACATTCTCCCGACGCTTGTGTTCTTTGTCGCGATGCTTCTGTTTGACCTTTGCACCACAGCTATAAACAACTACATCGACAGCCGCACTAACGGTCAGGACTTCGGATTAAAGAGAACGTTCATGTTTGCGGTAATCATCGTGTTATTTGCATTAAGCACTGCGTTGGGTCTTCTGCTTGTGTATTTGACGGACATCGTTGTGTTGGCGGCGGGTGTTGTATGCTTCGTATGCGGTGTGCTGTATACCGCGGGCCCTGTACCTATATCACGATTACCGCTTGGCGAGTTCTTTTCGGGTATCTTCTATGGGTTGTTGCTGCCATTTATATTGATTTATATCAATACACCTACCGGTTATCTGTTTTCTTATGCACTGACGATCGAGAGTTTGGGTATACATATACAGCTGTTTCCGATGCTCGCGCTGTTATTGTTTTCGGTTACGCCTGTATGTATTACAGCGAACATTATGCTCGCCAATAACATCTGCGACGTGAAAAAAGATGTACTTGTGAAGCGCTATACATTGCCGTATTTCATAGGTAAAAATGCACTGCATCTGTATGCCGCGCTCTATATCTCAATATTTATCTCTGTAGTGGCGGCGGTGATTCTCGATGTGTTCCCGGTGCTTTCGCTACTGTCGCTGGCCGCATTTATACCTGTACATAAGAATATAAAAACCTTCTATGCTAAGCATGTCAAGGAAGAGACGTTTATTACATCGATACAGAATTTCGTTTTATTGATCGTTCCCAATACGATCTTATTGTTTGTAGCAGCATTACTTAAGTAATTAATAAATGAATTGAAAGGGGTGATGTCTGTCGAGAGACGAAAGGGTTAAGCGCATAGTGTTTTTGTCAATGTTTTTTGCCTGCGCGGTAGTATTATCAATCGTAGAAGGCATGATACCGCCTATACCGTTATTCCCACCGGGCGTAAAACTCGGCCTGGCCAATATCGCCGTGATGTATTGCTTGTTTTTCACAAACCCAAAGGACGCTTTTATCATCATGATATTAAAATCCTTATTTGTGTTCATAATGAGGGGAGCGACGGCTTCGATATTGAGTTTTTCAGGCGGCCTGTTGTCATTACTGGTAATGATGGTGTTGATGTACGTGTTTAAAACACGTATCTCGTATCTTATATTAAGTATCGTCGGCGCTGTTTCTCATAATATTGGGCAGTTCTTTGCTGTCACACTGATTATGGGTGGGTTTGTCACACTGTATTACTTGCCCATCTTGATCGTTGCGGGCCTGCTTGCCGGCATTGCAACCGCGACGCTATTACGTTTTGTTTTACCTGCCTTAAAAGGCATTGTAAAAAATAATAAATTTTATGAAGGGAATGTAGATAAGTGAAAAGATTAGTAACAAAGAAATTGCTTTCCGGCATTCTTGCACTGTCAGTAGTTGCCGTATTGGCAACAGGTTGTGCAAAACCCGCATCCTCAGTAGGAGGCGCTGCAAACAACGCAACACCGGCTCCGGCACAGACCGAAGAAGTTAAGGAAACTGAGGCTCCTGCGGAAACAGAGCCTGCTAAAGAAGAAGCAACCCAAGAGGCCGAGGCTCCAAAGACTGAAGCAGCAGCCGCTAACACCTTAAAGACAGGTATCGGCACTGTCGGTTCCATTGCGAAGTCCAAGGATGTCGGCGATAACGACGGTCTCGGACAGGGCGATATCATCGTCGCAGCTGTTACGGTTACAGAGGATGGCAAACTGGACAATGTACTGATCGACTCGGTACAGGGCAAGGTTAATTTCGACGCGACCGGTAAGATCACAACAGATATCAAAGCAGAGGTTCCGTCAAAGACAGAACTCGGCGATGCATATGGCATGAAGAAGGCTTCGCCGATCGGCAAGGAATGGTATGAGCAGATCGCAGTCTTCATGGATTATGTAAAGGGTAAGACTGCAGACGAGATCAAGGGTATAGCAAACGAAGAGGGTAAGGCGAAGGATGCCGATCTGATCGCAGGTTGCACGATTAACATTACCGATTATATCGAGGCTGTAACAAAGGGCATGGCTAATGCACAGGATCTAGGCGCTAAGGCCGGTGACAAGCTCGGTATAGGTGTATCGACAAATGTCGCAAAGTCCAAGGATGCCGCTGCCGACAAGGAAGGTCTTGTACAGGTATACTGCACGTATATCGCATCGACCTATAGCGCGGATGGAAAGATCTCGAGCGCGGTCATAGATGCTATGCAGGCCAATGTAAACTTCGACACAGCCGGTAAGGTCACATCAGACCTCGCGAAAGCTCCGCAGACCAAGAACGAGCTCGGCGATGCATATGGTATGAGGAAGGCTTCGGCAATCGGTAAGGAATGGAATGAGCAGGCTGCCGCATATGCAAAATACATCACAGGTAAGAGTGTAGACGAGGTTAAGGCTATTGCGGTTGACGAGACCACAAAGACCACAGAACCGGATCTCGCTTCGAGCGTGACGATTTCAACAGGCGAGTTTGTAAGTATCGTTGAGAAGTCTGCAGCGACAGCGAAATAAATTATGCGTCACACAGTAAAACAATTGAAAACGGCCGTCACAATGATTTGTGTGGCGGCCGTTGTTTTTATATGCATAGGATGTTCACAAGCGCAGCCCGAGCCCAAACGCTTTGAGGCTGAATTTTTGATTCTGTTCAATACCGCTACTAAGATCGTTGGCTATGCGCAGACAAAGGACCAATTCTCGGAGTTTTCGCAGATGGTTTATGACGAGCTGAATGGCTATCACGAGCTCTACGATGTATATAAAGACTACGACAGCATAAACAACATCAAGACGATCAACGATAACGCGGGAAAAGAACCTGTTAAAGTCGATCAGCGCATCATAGATATGTTGCTATTTGCAAAGCGGCAGTATAATCAGACGGACGGAGCGGTAAATGTCGCGATGGGTAGCGTGCTGTCTATTTGGCATGAGTACAGGCAGGCCGGAATAGACGATCCCGAAAATGCCGAGCTACCCTCGATCGAAGCCCTGCGTGAGGCTGCGAAGTACACGGACATAGATCAGCTCGTTATAGATGAGGCGAACTCGACGGTGTTTTTGACTGACGAGCGGATGAAGCTCGATGTGGGCGCTATCGCGAAGGGTTACGCTGTTGAGCGCGTGGCCAAGAGCATAACGGAGAAGGGCTATTCCTCGGCGCTTTTAAGTGTTGGCGGCAATGTAAAGGCTATAGGCACAAAGCCGGACGGCACAAACTGGAAGGTGGGCATACAAAATCCGGACATTGGGGACAAGGAAAATCCGAGTGTAATGAACGTGGAATTACTGGATAAGTCACTCGTCACGAGCGGAGACTATCAGCGTTACTATACCGTGGATGGTAAGCGTTATAACCACATCGTCGATCCAAACACTCTATATCCGGCTGAGAACTTCGCATCCGTTTCCGTGATATGCGGTGATTCGGGTGTCGCTGATGCGCTGTCTACCGCATTGTTTTTGAAAAGCATTGATGAAGGTAAGGCCTTGGTATCGGCGTACAAAGCAGAGCTGGGCTACATCGATGTAGTTTGGATAAACAAGGATTATAGTTTGGTCACGCTGGAATAAGTATGTATTGACCAATTTGGTATCTGTTGAACCTTTCCCGATAGTGTGTTACTATATTTCCCGAATTGATTCTATTGATCGGATGCGATAAACATATGTTTATGATGTATTTCCTGATATACGCGGCGATGGCTGTGGTCGGAACGTATTTGCCGTTGTATTTTTCTACTGCCAGGGGCTTTACGCCCACACAGATCGGTTACATACTCGCTGCGGCTCCCGTTGTCGCGATTGCGGCCCAAATGTTTTGGGGCAATATCGCCGACATGGTTAAGTCTAAGAACAAACTCCTTTCCATTATACTCATCCTCTTATGCGTATCGATGGCTCTGTTGCCTCTGGGCAAGATCTTCGTACTCGCATTAATCTTTCAGTGCATTTATGCGTTCTTTGACGCACCGTCATACTCCCTTACCGACACTATCATCACCGAAAACTGCAATAAACTCAGCTTAAACTTTGGACGTATACGCCTAGCCGGTACCATAGGCTTTGGTGTTATAGGTTGGATTGCCGGTATCGTGATGGGTATTAATATCTATTTGATGTTTCCTATGTATTTAATCCTGATGCTCTGTGCGCAGATACCGCTGCGCAGGATGCCTGTCGTCGCGGGCCATAGACAGAGTAAGACCAAGATAAACCCTCTCTCCCTACTCAAGGACAAACGCCTCTGCTTTATCTACGCTATCTGTGCCGCAGTGGCTATCCCCGTAAATTTCATTTTTGCGTTCTTTTCCATCTATCTGACCAGCCCGGCAGTCGGCGGTCAGACATGGCAGGTCGGTATGTATCTGTTCCTTTCTGTTGTGATGGAGATACCGCTGCTGTTCAATTTAGACCGCATAATCAAGCGCTTTGGCATTGAGAATATCATGCTCATGTCGCTATTCATGCTGTGTCTGCGCTTCTTTTTCCTCGGATTTGTCACAAACCCATATATATTGATTTTTTCAGGCGCACTGCAATGCTCGTATGTGACGTTCTTTGTCGGTGCAGCGCTCTATATCAGCCGTTATGTAAACCCGGGACTTAAAGCAACGGGCCAGGCGTTTAGCAGTATCCTAATGGCAGGAGTTGCAAAGATCATATCGAGCTTGGTAGCGGGCATCCTGATCGATGCGCTCGGTTATGCGAGTACATATATGATCTGCGCGATATATGCGACGATAATATTGATTATTGCCATACCTGTTTATCATTTATATATAAAGAAGCTGGATCTGCCGAAGGAGCAAGTTGTGTGAAAACAAAAAAGCAGATAATCATTGTAGGTTCTCTTGCGCTTGCATTGGGTGTCGTTTGGATTTTGCTATACGCGTTCAACATTTTGCTATACGCAGAAAACAAATTGCAGGATGCGTTGTATCAGCGTCCGGGTATCGTGAGCCCTGATATCTATGTTCTAGGCATTGATGAGGAGAGCTTATCGGACCGCACCGGGGACTACATGACCGGCGGGCTCGGCCCGTTTAATACGTGGACCCGAGAGGATTTCGCCGCTATCATCAATAAGCTCAATGAGGATCCGGAGGCCAGACCCGCTGCTATAGGTATAGACGTAGTGTTCTCGGCTCACAAGACCCCCGAGGAGGATCAGGCTTTGGCCGAGGCGGCCAAAAACAATGGCAATGTGGTGACTGCCTCGATGGCGCGATTCGGTACAGATTTGAACGAGGATATGACGGGTTTGGTGAACGTGATCCGCGTATACGAGGAACCGTATGAGGAACTTGCCGCTGTTACAGACATCGGACATATCTCTACTGAAACTGACAAGGACAATGTTTTTAGACATGGTATATATAGCTTGAGCCTGCCGGATGGCAACAGTGTCGACGCGTTTTCGGTGAAACTGCTGCAGAAATATTACGACTATTGGGAAATGGGCGAGGTAACGAAACCTGATCTAATGAAAGGGAGCCGTTTCTATGTGCCGTTCACGGGAAAGCCCGGAGACTACTACGGCAACGCAAACAGCGGAACCTCCGTCATCCGATTACTGAGGGGTGAGATAGATCCCGCGATGTTTGCAGGCGGTATCGTGATGATAGGCCCGTATAGCTATGGCATGATGGACTCGTATTTCACGCCGATGGATGCGACGGTGCAGATGCATGGGGTGGAGATACACGCGAACATTGTAAATGCACTGATGGACGAGAATTTTAAGCGATACACGCCTCGGATACTGGAGCTGTTGATCCTGATCTTGGGGATATTGGTTTGTTATCTGTGTGCGATGCGCTTTGATCTGCGCTTTACTGCGCCCGCTGCATTGCTGCTCTCAGCGTTATATGTGTTCGGTACGCGGCTTCTGTATGACAATGTCGGCTACATAACAACGCTGATTTACCCTGTGGGCGGCGTGTTGACGATATATATCTTCTCGGTGGCGGTCAAATACATACTCGAACGTATCGAAAAACAAAAGATCAAGAGCATTTTTCAGAAATACGTCGACCCAAAGCTCGTAGATAAGCTGATCGAGTCCGGCGAGGCCGACAACAACGATGTAGGTAAGGCTAAGGACATAGCGGTGCTGTTCGTGGATGTCAGAGGTTTTACGCCTATGTCAGAGAGGCTAAAGGACTCGCCCGATACGGTGGTTCGGATATTGAACGAGTATCTGGAGCTGACTTCGAGATCTGTGTTCGATAGTGGCGGCAGCGTAGATAAGTTTATCGGTGACGCGACAATGGCACTGTTTAACGGCTTTGTACCGCTCGATGATTATGTATACAAGGCCGTATGTGGTGCATGGGCGATTGTGCAGGGGTCGGCGGATCTGAATAACGACATCATGGAGAAATACGGCGTGAATGTGGGGTTCGGGGTAGGCGTGAACTGTGGACCGGCTGTGGTCGGAAACCTCGGACCGTCGTTCAGAAAGGACTTTACGGCTATAGGGGATACGGTAAACACGGCCGCGCGCCTCGAGAGTAATGCAAAGGCCGGGACTGTGCTGATCGGGCCCGAGGTCTACGAACGCCTGAAGGATCGTATCGAGGTTGAGCCTATTGGAGAGATACCTCTAAAGGGCAAAAGCATCGGGCTGATGGTATATCGGCTGACGGGTATAGAAAAGGTCGGGAGAAAGGATCAGGAGGGATGATGATGAGGCTCAAGTCGGTATGGGCGATGTTGCTCGCGGTCATTATAACGCTATCGGGCACGACGTTGATATACGCCGAGGATGTTTCTACTCCTATATCGCGTGAGGATTTTTTCACGATGATAGCAAAGGGGCTTTACGGGGAGCAAAATGACGCGGGTAATATGCCGTTCGCCGATATCGAAAAGGCAAACGCGACATTATTACCTTACCTGAAAAAGGCGTATGAGAGCGGCATACTGCGCGGCGGCGAAGCAAGCGGTAAGCTCTATATGAACCCAAAAGGCCAGATCACAAGGCAGGACGCGCTCACGATCGTATCGCGGGTGCTCGGCATTACATCTGACGAGGCGTTGACATTTACGGACAGTGCGGACGTAAACGATTACGCGGTGGCGGCGATATCGGGGATGTATGCGAGGGCTGTGATGTACGGTTACGATGACAACACATTCCGGCCTAAAAAAAGCATCACATACGCCGAAGCCGAGCATGTCGTACGTAGGATGTTGTTGATCGCGGAGATCGCGGATTCGACGGTGTCACGGTATGTAGGCAGCGGACAGTTTGGTTATAAGGACGGCGCGGTTGCGGATGCACAACTCATGATGCCTGTGGGCATGGCTGTCGATCACTCCGGCAATCTGTTTATCGCAGAGATGAACAATAACCTGATCCGCAGGCTCACGGCCGGTAAGCTCACGACATACGCGGGTTATGTTGCAGCGCGTGACACATTTGGTTTTTCTGTCGGCATGTTGAGAGACGAACACAACGACAAGGCGCTGTTTAACCGTCCGACCTTTATAACGTTTGTATCACCGAGGCTGTTGGCGGTTGCGGATAGCGAGAATCATCTGATACGACTTGTTTCAGAGCGCGAGACCTATAGCCTCGCGGGTAGCGGCAAGCCCGGCTACAAGGACGGTAACGGTATCGAAGGAAAGCTCAATAATCCGAACGGGATCGCGGTAGATAATAACGGTAACATCTATATAGCGGATACGGGCAATAACTGCATAAGAAAACTCGATCAAAACGGTAATCTGACTACGATTGCCGGTAAGCCGCAAAAGGCCGGGTTTACGGATGGTGTCGTATCGGAAGCCTTGTTTGACGGGCCGATCGGGATCGCTCTGGTCGGTGAAAAGATATATGCGGCCGATACAGGCAATAACGCGATACGCCTGATCGAAAACGGAATGGTCACAACGATCGCAGGCGGCGGACGAGCCGGATATAAAGATGCAAACGGTAAAAGCGCAGAATTTGATACGCCGATGGGTATCGACATATTCAGGGATAACTCATTGATCATTGCAGATAAAAACAATCATGTACTGAGGCGGCTGGATATACAGAGCCTGGATGTGGTGACTGTGGCCGGAGACGGAACGGTGGGCATCAATAACGCAAAGGCACTCGCATCATCTTTCCAATATCCGATGAATGTAATCTGTGACGGAGACAGCATCTACATTGCCGATACCTATAACAACACCATCCGATATATCAAGGTGCGTAAGGCGAACTAGAGGGAGGACGCATATGGCAAAAAGACTTGTAAGTTTAATGTTGGTAATGCTGTTGCTTGCGCCGAACCTCTTGGTTTACGCATCCGAGATCACGTCGGCGAGGAACATGTCCATATTTAAGATTAGCGGTTCTGAGGATGGGGTAAAGGTCCAGCGCAAGACAAAGACCGTAAACGGTGCAGAGGGTTTTAGGCTGTCAAAGGATGATGAGATCACCACAGACAGCGCGACAGAATGCCGCCTGCAGGTGGATGACGACAAGGTTGTATATGTAGCCAAGAATTCGAAGATAGCTGTGTCGACCGTTAAAAAGAACGCGTTGTCGCTGAGCCTGATATCCGGCGAGGCGTATGTTCAGGTCAGTAACAGCCTGGATGCGGACAGCTCACTATCCATAAACGCGGGCGGTTCGGTAATGGGCGTTCGTGGCACGCAGTTCCATGTTTCTAACAGATATGGAGATATGAAGGTAAATGTGACAAGCGGCAGCGTCGATCTGAAAACAGTGGTGACGCATATCGTCTTGAATCCAGGTACGACCACGACCGTAAATCCGGATGGTAAGATAGCAAAACAGACGACGATATCGGTCGACGAGCTCAGCAGTTTTGCACTGTCGGTTATGATCGAGCTCATGCGGACAGAGGCTAATACAAAGAATGATCAGAACGCAAAGGATAATATTACGGAATTGTTGGGCGGTGACAGTCCGGAGAATATCGCAAGGCTCGAGGCGATACTTGAGCAGAAGATGGCTGACGAGGATAAGACCGCAGAGGATTTGATCGCGACAGCGGAGAGGTTAAAGGCCGCGATCGAGGCGGGGGCAAAGCCCGTAATGAAAACGATCGAGATGGCGATAAATCCGACGCCGGAGCCGACATCTGCACCGAGTACGCCGGGGTCATCATCGACGCCTACGCCGACGGCGAATAGCTCACTTTCGCCTGTTGCACCCTCAGTGCCGCCTAATAATCCGGTGTCAGAAGCGGAATTGATCAGTGCGTTCAGTGATCCAAGCGTTTCGTCCATAAATATCGGACCGGGTGTCAGCATCAGTCTGAACACGCCGCAGACCTTGAATGCGAGTCAGTCGCTTACAATCGAGGGCACGCTTACACTCAATGCGGACTTAAATGTGAGCGGTACGTTGAATAATAACAGCTCTAATACATTGGTGTTGGAAAACGGTGACTTGATACTGGGAAACGGATCCGCGTTTCATAATGCAGGAACTATAAGGGGATTGCGGAGTATCATCGTACGCGGTACTGTAAATATATCCAATGCTGCAGATATGACGATACCCGCGATATCGATAGAGGCAACAGGCAGGGCGACTATAACCAATAACGGTATTATCGGTGAGGTGTCCGGTACGAATGGAGCGTCGCTGTCTTTCCTTGAGGCGGGAACAGTCACAAGTCAAAACTATCAAGATATAAACGGCAATAATGAGTCGATTGAGATTGGTAGGCTTTACAACTGGAACACGGCAGCCGCTAAATGGAGGAATACGAATGTTATTATGATCGCCGATGTCTCAACCGAACAAGCTCTTCTGGACGCGTTGGCGCAGACCACGTCATATGAGTATGTCAATGTCGTCGCATCGATAACGACTACACAGCAGATTACTGTGCCTGTCGGAAAGAAATTGGTCGTTAAACCGAGTGGCTCCTTAAGCTTGGGCGGGAATGTTGTTGTCAGCGGAGGATTTGAGAATCAAGGGGTGATCTCGTCGGGTGGTCCGTTTGGCGCAGTGATACCCGGGAGTAATGCCCAGATCACAAATTCGGGTACAATTAATAGCATACAACTCTCAACAGCAACCTCGTCACTTACGATCAGTAATACCGGCACCATAGGAGCCATAGATGGTGTCGAGAATGCCCAGGTGCAGTTTACGGGCACAAATGCGGGATTTGTACCGTGGGGCTTTTACGATTATGTAGGTTTGCCTGTCGACATGCCGAGGACAGGGGAAATGTATATCTATAAATCGGTCGGCGTTGATAACCCGGGCTGGTACAATACCGTCAATCACATTAACAGCATGGATGCGTTGATGCAGGGCATTGATGATGCACCGACTGACGGCAGTCCAACCATACTACGCCTTGAACAGGAATTGTCAGTAGACAATACCGTTGAGATACCGGCAGGAGCAAATATCACACTGATGAGTATGGAGAATGAAGGACCTTATGCGCTGACAAGACCCGACTCGACAGCGTACACAATGATAGAGGTACAAAACGGCGGGAGCTTGATACTGTCTAATATTGTATTGGATGGTAACAAGGCGAATAATGCGAATCAGTCAAAGCTGTTGTATGTAAATGCGGGTAGTGTGTCAATAAATCAAGGAACAGTCATAAAGGATCAAATCGGGTCTGGTGTAGATATTGACGGCGGTACTCTGACGATGAACGACGGCACCATAACCGGATGTGATAACCAGTATACGGAAGGCGCCGGTGTACACTTGCAAAACGGAGCGATCTTTACAATGTCCGGCGGCAGCATAACAGGTAATACTGCCACTGCAGGGTTAGGGGGTGCCGGTGTATATGTACAATTGGGTACATTCAATATGTCCGGAGGCAACATTACAAACAACGATGTCAGTATGTCCAGTAGCTTAGGCTATGGCGGCGGTGTGTATGTAAACAGAGGGAATACATTTACGATGACCGGCGGCACCATCTCCGGTAACAGTGCAAAAGAAGGCGGTGGGGTTTATATTGATGCAGGATTCGGAAACCCGGGTGTCTATGACATGAGAGCGGGCACACTGTCAGGTAATACCGCAAGCTTTAGGGGAAACGGTATATGTATGAAGGAGAACTCTACCTTAAACTTTTCCGGTGGGTACAATATCATGAACAATGATATTTATATGGAGATGGGCACATTAATAAAAATAAATCCCCCTGTGAGTATACCGGCTAATAAACCTGTATTGCTGCCGTATGCCTCGCCAGGAATCAGAACAATAGCGGAATTTGATTCCGCGGTAGGTACAGCAGATCCAAATTATTTTATCCTTGATCCTAGTTTAGTCTCAGATGGATATCGTCTGCAGCAAAATGCCGATCCATATAAGTTGGATTTAACAGATTAAAAATACAAAACACTTAAAGTAAAGGAGGAGTATGTTATGAATTATGTAAATATCGTAATCGGTTTTGTCGGCGGATTGGGATTGTTTATCTACGGTATGCATATCATGGCGTCGGGCCTCCAAAAGTCTGCGGGTTCGCGGATGAAGCGTTTCATGGAGGCGCTGATATCGAATAAGTTCATGGGTGTGCTCGTAGGCACGATCGTAACCGCAATCATTCAATCGAGCTCGGCGACGACGGTCATGGTCGTGGGCTTTGTAAATGCAGGTGTGATGACACTCACTCAATCGGTGGGTGTCATAATGGGTGCAAATATCGGTACGACGGTCACGAGCTGGCTCATTTCCACTACGGAATGGCTGAAGTTTCTAAGCCCGACGACCTTTGCCCCGATAGCGGTGGGCATCGGCGCGGT
>CAYURR010000015.1:0-29236 GCA_964446745.1 uncultured Defluviitaleaceae bacterium
ATTGGCAATTCTTTGGATGATTATTCCATTTACACTAATCGGTGTTCAGAACCAACGCATAAGCAGTTGTTTAATTCCGTATTCTGCATAAATGATCCTCCGTTTATTTATTTAACTGATAGTAATGCAACAATGTCCCTCGCAACGTTATCTTAGAAATTTTCGAGGGGACTTTATTGAAATATCTTATGAATTTTTGTTCATTTTGGAGATCGCATGATGCTGAAAGAAATATATGATGAACAAAGGGCTACCGCTTATCCGATCAACGGATTGCGACAGCCCTTTTCTGATTGTTGTTTTAGTTTATTTCGTGCGGTTAAATGCATCCATGTAAATCTGAATTAATTTATCTACATCCATTGCCTTCAGCTTACTTACATATGCATCCCATTCTTCGTCAATGCCGCCGTTGGTGATCCACTTGGCACGCGTTTGCAAGACGTAACTGCCGATGTCTGTGCTCAGGGTTGCAAGCTCATTGTTTTCTTCCTCGGTGAAGATTACCTTCGGGTATTGATCCATTACATACGCGTCTGCCATCTTGCTTATTTCAAGCTTCAAGCCGTCGCCGCTTTCCTTGGAAAGAAGGATCTTATCACTGAAGCCCGGCTCTACAAACTTCGGACCGAAATCGCGCAAGCTTTGATCCCAGTACCAAGCATCCGCACTGGTGCCTTCCGGCGGGTTGTTGAGGGTATATGTACCGTCGCTGTTCTTTGAAATGACGGTTCCGATAGCGCCCCAGAAGTTTTGAATGCTCGCTTCGCTGTCATAGAATTCGTCGATCCAGCGTGCGACTACCTCCGGGCTCTTGCAGAAGGTCGTTATTTCCGCTTCGTTACGCATAATGCTGAATACGCCGTTCTTGTCGCCGCCCGCGTATCTGTTTCCGTCCGGGCCCTTCAGCGGAGGTATAGCAATGTACTGATCGCTCCATTTGCCGAATACTGCATCCGGTACCCACTGCATAGAAAATCCTACAAGCGGAGCGTCTGCATTTACAAACTTGCCTGTAAGCATGGAGTTGTCCTGTGTAAAGCTCTCGGCGTCGATAGCTCCCGCCGCATATAGGTCACGCAGCCACTTAATGGCGCTCTTATAATTCTCGCTTGTGGGGTAGTAAACAGGCTGTCCATTCTGCATAATCATGCTTGTCGCATTGATGTCGGAGATGCCAAACGGGTTAAACATATCGTTGTGAATGTCGCCGCTGAATGAAACGGGTATTTCATCGTTGGGGTTGCCGTTGCCGTTAGCATCATTCTCCTTGAAGGCTACTAAAACTTTGGCAAGGTCTTCATATGTATCCGGCACCTCGAGACCCAAGTTGTCAAGCCATACCTTGTTGATGATAGGCTGGTTACAGGTCATGGGGCGGGAAGGCAAGTTCTTTGCGAATGAATATATCTTGCCGTCCGGGAATGTGGAAACCTCCTTCAATACGGGAAGTGTCTCTATCGCCTTTTTGTAATTGGGCATGTATTTGTCAATCACTTCGTCCAATGGCATAAAGTAATCAAGGTTACCCATTATATCGCCGTCTTTAATTGTCTGATTGCCGAAGAATACATCCGGCAGATCGCCGCCAGCAAAGAGAATACTCTTTTGCTCGCCCCAGTCGTTGCTGGATTTTACAATCCATTCTACCTTTACGTTTGATCTTGCTTCCAAATCAACAAGCCACTGATTCTTTGCAAACGAGTCTCCCATGTCGCCCCAACGCATGGTCAAAACAGAGATGGTAACAGGCTCATTGACAATAGGCATTCCGGTCTCGTTAAAGCCTCCGGCATCTGTTTCCGTACCGGTGCTTGTATCGGCGGCATTACTGCTGGTGTCACTGCTGGTTTCTGATTTTGTGGTATTGTCTGCGGCGGGTTTCTGAGTACATCCGCTGAGTGAGGATGTAACCATAAAAGCGGCCATGGCAACAGCTAATACCTTAGATAGCTTTTTCATTTCATTCTCTCCTTAATCTTTTATATTAATTTATTGCTTACCCTTTTACCGCACCTATCATAACACCCTGGTTAAAGTGCTTTTGCACAAACGGATATATGCACATGATAGGCACAGTCGAAACAATGATGGCCGCATAACGCATCAGATTGGCTTGACGTATGGCAATCTGGGCGGCTTCGCCCGTGCCCATGGAGCCTTGCATCTGATTGGTTATGAGGATGTTACGCAGAATGAGCTGCAGCGGATATTTGGCCTCGTCCTTTAGATAGATAAGGGCATTGAAGTATGAATTCCACTGACCCACAGCCGTCCACAGCGCCAAGACCGAGATTATCGCCTTTGACAGCGGCAATACCATTGAGAAGAAAAACCGCAGGTTGCCGCATCCGTCTATCTGTGCCGAATCCCAGAGCTCGGACGGAAGGCTTGTTTGGAAGAACGTTCTGGCTATGATGATGTTGTAGACGGAGACGCAGAACGGCAAAATAAGCACCCAATATGTATCGTACAGGCCGAAACCCTTTACCGTCAAAAATGTGGGGATCAGTCCGCCGCTGAAAAACATGATAAACAGGTATACAAATGTTAACGGCTTACGGAATACCAAGTCATTTCGTGAAAGGCTGTATGCCGCAGGCAGATTGACTGCCAAGGCTATGAATGTGCCTGCCACGGTATAAAACAATGTATTTTTGTAGCCTATCCATATACGCTCGTGCTTCAAAAGAGCGTTGTAGCCGTCCAATGTAAAATCCACTGGGAAGAACCATACTCGCCCGTTGGTGACGGCAGACGGGTCGCTTAATGAAGCTATGATGATGAAATAAAGGGGATATAAAATCAGAATCAACGTTATGACTGCGATACTGTAGATGATAATGTTGTAAACATTGTCGGCACCTATATCGTTGACCTTTGAACGCGTAACCGTTTTATTTGCCATAGTTATCCTCCCTTACCATAAGCTGTTGCTGCTGAGGCGTTTAGACACCTGATTAACGACTATAAGCAAGGTTAAATTCACCAAGGTATTAAATAGGTTTATGGCCGCCGAATAACTGTATTGGGAGCTGATAATACCTATTTTATATGTATAAGTGGAAATGACCTCACTGGCTTCCATGTTAAGGTTGTTCTGCATAAGGTAAACCTTTTCGAAGCCTACATTCATGATACTTCCGGCGCTCATTATCAGCAGTATGCAGGCTGTAGGCAAAATCATGGGAAAGTCAATGAACCGGATTTTTTGCCAGCGGTTTGCGCCGTCAACGGTGGCGGCTTCGTAAAGAGACGGGTCTATAGATGATAGGGCTGCAAAATAGATAATGCTGTTCCATCCGGTGTGCTGCCAAACATCCGACCATACATAGACACTCGAAAAGAGCTTGGGATTGCCCATCAGAGCGGGGGCTTCCTTGCCGAACAGCTTAAAAATGTTGCCCAAAAGGCCGTTGCTGGGTGACAACCATATAATGATAAGGCCGACCATAACAACCGTAGATATAAAGTGAGGCAGGTAGGAAATTGTCTGATATACCCTTTGAAACCTCTTGGCTCTCATTTGATTAACAGCCATAGCCAAAATGATGGGAAAAGGAAACCCTGCCGCGAGGCTGTAGAAGCTTAAGGTCAAGGTGTTCTTGATGGTGTTGCTGAACTGAAAAGAGTTAAAGAACTTTAGAAAGTGCTTGTAAAAAGGATTTGTCCATGGGCTGCCCAGAATACCCAAATTGTTTTTGTAATCCTTAAAAGCAATTAAGATACCGTACATAGGCTTGTAGGCAAATAGAATAACCAAAATCAATGACGGTAACAGCAATAAATATAAACCGGCATTGTCTTTGATCCGCTTGCCAATGTTTTCGTAGCTGCCTGCGTGTTTTTTGTTCATCTCCATCCCCTCCAGCATTTTACTTTAATGGGTTATCGTTATCCCAAGGACAGAATAATACTATCCCATTTGTTTGTCAATAGTTTTTTAAGAGCTATGGTTTCAGGCGAGAAATTTGGTCATAATTACGAGTATCTTAAAAATATGTTGCAAATATTGTGCACAGAGTATAAAATGCCAACAAGTATAAAAGTACAATCATTGACAAAAGGTTTAACGTTAAACCTTTTGTCAATGATTGTATCCGGAGGAGGCACGTACATAAGCATGGTTACACTAAAAGATATCGCTGAGGAAGCGGGGGTCAGCCTGATGACTGTCTCCCGAGTAATAAACAATGTTACATCCAAGGTGTCGGAGGAAAAGCGCAAAAAGATTATTGAGATAATAGAAAAAAGAGGCTACATGCCGAATTCAACGGCGCGCAGTCTCTCGTCAAAGGTATCCCGGCTTATAGCCGTTATCGTTAAGGGCAGCAGAAATGTATTCAGCTATCCATACAATGCCATTATGGTGGGCAGTATCTGCAGGTTTGTACAGGATCAGGGATACTCTCCCATGTTTTATCAGGTAGACGATTACCGTGACGTTACAAAGCAGCTGCGCGCCTGGAATGTTGACGGCGCTATTTTTTTAGGCTTATTTGACTGCGATATGAACAGGCTTAAAGAGGATAACAAAATCCCGTTTGTTTTTACTGACTCATACAGCCCCATCCGTCAAATAACCAACGTAGGTATCGACGACCACAAGGGCGGTGAGCTGGCAGCCCGGCATTTTATCGAAAAGGGTCACCGGCGGATTGCATTCGTCGGCGACATGTCCCACGAAAGTCCTGTGGTGCGTCACCGCTTGCAAGGCTTTCAGCAAATCTTAAGCGAAGCCGGTATCGAACTTAATGCCAACCTTATTTTACGTGACCCGCCCGTGGACACCGAGGTCAAAAGGGTATGCCAATGCAAGCATCCGGTCACAGCCTTCTTTTGTGCGGCAGATATTACGGCTTTGCAGCTGATGCACATGCTGCGTACACTGGGTATGCGGATACCCGAGGATTGCTCCGTCATTGGCTTTGACGACCTGAGCATAAGCAGCATATCATACCCCGCCCTCACCACCATCCGCCAGGACATTGAGCGCAAGGCGCAGTTGGCTACGGATATACTGTTTAAACAAATAAACAGTCCCGATACTCCTGCTCAGAATATCGTTATGGACGTTCAACTGATTGAAAGGGCTTCTGTGATGCCGTTGAAGTAGGCAAAACGGGGTGATAATAAAAAGGTTGCCGCAGATCTGGTTAATGGACAGCGGCAGCTTTATCCATAGCCTTTCCAGTGGGTTGATAGGGGATGCATGCTGCTGGTTGATCACAGACAAATAATGATTTTCTCTCTTTTTCCATCTAAGCACCTCAGCAAATTCGGGAGCGTTTGAATAAAACATTCGTGTCTTGAGCAAGGAGCATATCAAACGACAGATTGCCAACCTGCAATAGTTAGCCCTATTTAGCTCTATTGTAGCTACAGCCCAGATGATTTTGCCTTTGCCTACCACTTTTGACAAGATACCGGTGAAAATTTTGCATTAGAAATTAAATCACTTATCGGTGCAGAGTTCGAGGTCGTTAAGCGTGCCTTCATTCGTTTACTTTTGTGGAGATGCTAAACAGGCTCTAATATAGCTCATAAACATGACGACAACCCGTCATGTTTATGAGCTATATTTTTTATACTTTAAACACTTGATATATAATAATTGTTATTTGTCGAATATATATTAACACTTATTACAAAAAAACCTACGATTATTATTAAAGCAGCATTTTTTATTAAAAGTAAATCATAATTACGTTATCAAGCAAGAAGGTGACAAAATTCATTTTATGGGGGACTTTATGAATAACAAAATCGATATGTCTAAAAGCAGCGTTTTAGGTAATGTAATGATTGTCTACCTGATAGTATTTGCTATAGGGGCTTCCTCAAGTGTTTTGGTAAATAGATATCCTAATATTTCGACTACTGTTTTGGGGATAGTACTAAATCTCATGCTGTTTTCAGTAATCTTAGTTAAAACAATAGTTATTGATAAATTAAATCTACAAAGTATCGGAATTACATTTAATAATCTCCCGAAAAAGGTTCTTGTTGGTTTTGTTATCTCAATATGTCAAATGGCAGTATATTTATCAATTTTAGTATTTGTATTTGGACTGAGTCCGGATGTTGTTGTTATGGGCAGAGAGAAAATGAGTGTCGGTGCAGCTGTTTTAAAAACATTGTACTATGTACTGTTCGTGGGTGTAGCTGAGGAAGCAATATATCGGGGTTATTTTTTTACTAAGCTTAACTCGGCTTTTCGTAATAAAGTGTTTGTTGTGCTATTTATATCTGTACTATTTTCATGTTCTCATTTGGTCAATATGCAAATTGTTCAGTTGGTTGAAACTTTGATAGTGAGTAGTATTTACTGTGTGTTGCGTTATAATTTTAAAGACAAGAGCATTACTCCTCTTATTATCGCGCATGGTATTTTTAATTCATTGCCGATATGGCTTGGAATTTTATTTTTCTGGTAAAATCCGGATACGTTACTTACTCTCCTATGGTATAATCAATACTCGAATAATAGTATTATTTTGTGCCGTAGGGGGATAGTTATATTAATTAATCTTTTTTCAACATTAATGTATTGTTTACCCCTTTCGGCCTTATGCACATTTAGCATTAAGGCAAAGGAGTTTATATGCATACTTATTATTATTGTTGTTTCGAGTTTTTTAGCTGACACTTTTTGCAATCCACTATTTTCTGCACCGATTGTAATTTTGGTTATGTTTATATTTGTATATTACAAAACCAACAGCATATTCATGGGTATATTTTTTTCGGTTTTGAGTTATCTGATGGGAGTATTTGGTGAAGTAATTCTGGCCAATATATTACTTATATCGTATGCAAGTATTGATAATCTCTTAAACGGAAGGGCCTTTCGATTTGTTTCTTATAAAACATATGATGTTAATGTTATCGAAAGTACATTAAGTAAATTTGCAATTTTATATTATTGTATAATGGCCTTTTTTCCTTATATTTTAAGCAAACCTATAGGCTATTACATTAAAAATAAAATCTCTCTTAATGAACAGGAAAAGCCAAGTGTACAGTTGAAATGCATTTTGTTTTTATTGGTAGTAATATTTATTTGGTATTATACATGGCTTATGATAGGCGAAGGGTTTGGCACAAAAGATATGGTGTTAGGATCTTTAGCCAATTTACTTCCATTAGTTTTTTTAGCACTTTTTATTGTGGCTTTTTACCTCTTAAAGCTAATGGAAAGAGACGTAAAAATAGCAGCTCAAGATCAAATGGTGGCCCAATTACAGCAATACACCGTATCCATAGAAAAACTTTATAGTTCGGTTAAAAGCTTTCGGCATGATTATACAAATGTTTTATCTACCATATCTATTTTTATAAATGAAAAAAGATATGATGAATTAGAAAACTACTTTAATACAGAAATACTACCAGCTCGTACAAAGATAAATGATGATATATACAAACTCAGTTTACTGGGAAACATTAAGATTCTTCCATTGAAAGGGATTGTAGCTTATAAAGCAATTGTAGCTCAAGACAGTGATATTTCTTTTATTGTAGATATCATAGACGAAGTGTCGAGTATAGATCTTAATGTGGTCGATCTGAGCAAAATAGTTGGAATCTTGTTAGATAATGCAATAGAAGAAAGTATGCTATGCGAATGCCCTTATATCAAATTTTGTATACTGATGAACAATGAATCAAAAAGCATTATTATAAGTAACCGATGCCGACAAGATTTACCTGCCATTAACGATATGTTCGATTTAGGTTTTTCGACAAAGGGTGCTAACAGGGGGATTGGCTTACCTACAGTTAGAGAAATACTTGACCAAAACCATAATTGTTTATTGGAAGTTAAAAAAGAGAATGACGAATTTATTATTAAAATTGATATATATGATAAGAGGTGAGATGGCAAGGTGCTAGATGTCTATTTGTGTGAAGATAATATACAGCATTTGGAATTTATTAAAAAAGCTATAGTAAATACAATAATGATTCATGAGATGGACATGGAACTGCAACTGGCAACTGGCGAGCCTAATGAATTACTGGATATGGTTCAAGATAAAAAGAGTTTAGGCGCTTATTTTCTGGATATTCATTTAGGCTCTAAAATGAGTGGTTTGCAGTTGGCAGCGAAGATTAGAGAGTATGACCCAAGGGGGTTTATTATATTTATCACCTCTCATTCGGAAATGTCGTACCTCACCTTTCAATATAAAGTTGAAGCGTTAGACTTCATTATAAAAGACAAATATAACCAAGTATCAGAACGCATAAGCAGTTGTTTAATTAATATTCACGAGAAATATACCAATATCAAGAACAATGCTACAAAGGTTTTTCAAATAAAAACCAGGGATAATATAATTACTGAGCCCTTTGAAAGCATTCTCTATTTTCAAGTATCTAAAAATGTCCATAAAATAATGATGAATGCAGTTAATCGTCGTGTGGAGTTTTACTCTACCTTAAAAGATTTAGAGACACATTTGGATAATCGGTTCTATCGATGCAAGGATTCTTGTATAGTTAATAAGGATTTAATTGCGAGTATTGATATAAGCAAGCGAACGATATATATGATTAACGGAGATACTTGTCAAGCCTCTGTTCGTTTAATAAGAGGACTTGTGAAATAAGCAGTACATTATTCAACTCTCTTTATTCAACATTTGCCATTTCTTTATATACGAAACAATCTGTTGTATGATCATTTACCATGCCAGTGGCCTGCATAAACGCATAAATTATTGTTGAGCCGACAAACTTAAACCCCATTTTCTTGAGGTCACGGCTTATCTCGTCGGACAATGGGGTGCTTGCAGGTAGATCCTCAATTTTTTCAAAATGATTAACAATCGGCTTACCATCCACATAGGCCCAAATGAATTTGTCAAAGCTGCCGTGTTTTTCTACAATCTCAAGAAATCGCTTAGCATTAGTTATTACTGCGTTGATTTTCAGGCGATTTCTGATAATACCCTCATTTCCCATTAATTCTTCGATTTTTACATCATCGTAGAGGGCAATTTTGACAGGATCAAAGTTATCAAAAGCCTTTCTGTATGTGTCGCGCTTTTTCAAAACGGTGAGCCAAGAAAGCCCTGCCTGTGCACCCTCTAAAATAAGCATTTCAAAAAGCTTTCTATCGTCGTGGATAGGGCGCCCCCATTCGTTATCATGATAGTCGTAAAATATGGGGGATACATCCGCCCAAGAACACCTTGTTCTTTCGTTCATAAAGCTGCTCCTTTATTATTATCTCTTAAATGTCCGATCAGATCTCGCTGTTACACTGACCTCATAAACTACTATAACTCATAAACATGACAACAGCACGTCATGTTTAGGTAAAATAAATTGCAAAAAAATCAAAAGTGGAAAAAATTATTAAGCAATTTCACATACTGATTACAGTGCAGAAATAAAGACATTTTTCGACGAAAAAGCCGTCTAACTTAATAGACGGCTTTTCTATTACTTCCGGATTATATTGATTTTCTTATACAGAAATATTTTGTATAGGTGCAAATATTATGTTCCTTTGGTGTGGTGCGAAAGTCTACTCTTCACACTTAAATGGCGCATTGCAAGAATAAATTTCGTGAAAAAATCCCTTGTAAGGAATGTCATCATTAAAGCATTTTACGAGATATAACAAGCCTTCATCTTGTAAATCAGGTTCCTCGTTATTCTTTTTGGCAACCTCAAACTTATAAATAATGTTTTCCATTTCGGTAACCTTGATAAACAAGGGTAGTTTTTCGAGCATTGAGTCTTTTATTTGCGTTTCGGACTTATACCCATCAATGACGGTAGAAAAATAGTCGTCCATAAACTTTTTTCTTTTATTGACATCTTTTTCAAACTGAATCCAACCTACACCTTGTGTCCAAAGCCCTGACAAATCAAATATATACCAACCGAAGCACGAATTGTCAAAATCGATATTATAATTCCCATCGTTATAATAAAAATGTATCATGCTGAATAAGCATAATATTGCACTCATACGTGGTTTTTGTGTATAAGAAAATCAATATAATCCTGAAGTTATACAAAAAGCCGTCACTTAAGTTTGACGGCTTTTTGTCGAACTATGTCTTAGCCCTTTCTTGACAGCACCTCAAGGCGAGGCTAAACATCTTACGACAAAAACATCCGCCAAGTTTTACAAGATTTCTGTAATTCTGGATTATTTTTGCTTTCTAGTGTGTCAACATATTTGCTAAATACAACTATTAAGCTCGTAATCTCCGTTGATTATAAATTAATATAATAATTATACTACCAACTTTCACTAAAACCACCATCACTGGCGATGACTTGACCAGTTATCCATTTTGCATAAGAGCTATGCAAAAAAAGTACTAAGTCGGCAGCATCATCCGGCGTTCCCCAATGCCCTGATGGAAACCTTTTAGCTACAGATTCATACGTTTCCCCAAGACAATAACCAGTGTCATTGGGTCCAGGGTTTATGCAATTAACCCGTATATTTTTGTTTCCAAGCAAGCGTGACGTCTGACGGCATAAGCAAATAATAGCTTCTTTTGATACACAATAGGCGATTTCATTTACCATAGGGCTTAAATACTGGCCGCTTGTAAATAATGTAATAGCATTATCTTTTTTAGTATCTACCTGATTAACAAAGGATTGTATCATCATCATAGAGGCACGAACATTTACAAGCAAATGAGGGTCTATATGTTCGGGTGTCCATTGACCAATCTCTCCATAAGTTGAATAAGCATGATTGAGTATCAAACCATCAAGCCCGCCCAATTTTTCTGTAGCTTCCTCTACAACCTTTTCTGCAATCCCTGGTTTTTCTAAATCAGATGATGTGAGTGCCGTTACACTTAATCCCAAATCATTAAGTTGGTTTGCCAATGTTGCTGTGCCGTTCGACATAGCGGACTTTTGAACACCAACAGTCATATCATAATCCGAAAAGCCGTGAATCGCAACAATAGCCCCCGCTTCCGCAAATCGTTTAGCAAGTGTAGCCCCAATACCTAATGGACGGCTCACACCAGTAATTAAAATCTTTTTTCCATCTAATCTAATAGAAGAATTATTCATTAAACATCACCCCACATTGTATAATTAATCTCATTTTTAAAATTAAATCTTGAATACAGAATAATTATTATTTTATTAATTATTATAAAATATATTTTAATAAATATCAATAAGTTAAATATTTTTACTTAGTCCTATCTTGACAGCAACTCAGTGCAGAACTAAAGGCATTTTTCGACAAAAACAGCCGTCAGATTAATTGACGGCTGTTTTTTGACTTCTGGATCACAATAATTCTCTTATGCAGAGAAAATCATGATTAATGCAAATGTTATACTCAAAATGTGATGTGTATTACATTTTTCTCGCCCAAATTGTCATTTGAAAAGTCGTTTCATCAATGGGTTTGGACACTGGTGTGTCTGTGTAGTTGTGGTAAGTGCGTTCAATCAAAAATCCCACCTCTTGAAGCCATTCGTACACCTGTGCTTGTGTTGGTATGTGCTTGTACCAATGGTTTGGATAAATAAATGATTCGCCGGTATTCATTGTAAGCTCTATGTGATTTACTCCGGAACAAATCTGCGTAACAGGGTTATAAACGCTACCATAACTGACTGTTCTCCCAGATGTTCCAAGGTCATCGATACCGGTAAAACAATGAAATTCTTGTAATGTGTGATATATAGGTTTTGGGTCAAGGTGTAATTCGAAATCCAAATAGAAGTATCCACCAAACTTTAGTGCATCGAAGGCTTTTTGGATAAACATTTTTTGAGTGTCCATATATTCTTCGTCGCACTCAATGTTGTTGAGCAGATTACAAGCCATAACGACAACGTCAAAATCTTTACCCCAAGCAGTTTTGCAAGCATCAGCTTTATAAATTCGTATATTTGGCAAAGAATTCATGCGCCGATAGCAACGTAACAACATTTGCTCATCCAAGTCGAAACCCGTTACCATGTGCCCTGCTTGTGCCAGTGGTATGCTGATTCTCCCACCGCCACAAGCTATTTCAAGTACATTTTGCGGATTTCCGTCCGTTTCGGTTGCAAGTACATTCAATAAAAAATCCACATCATCTGTTTGATTTTCAAATTTTTCGTAAACACTGGCACTCCAATACCTTGCAATAAATTCTCTGTTCACATAATCTCCTCCGTTTATTAGGAGGGTTAAAGTATAGTCGCCCTCCTATTTGTTGTTTGGGTCACACATGCTGAATGTTTCATATTAATCATTCCTTTCAATCAATTTATTTATTATACGCAGAAGCCATATAACCGAGATTATATATAATTCCTATTTTTGATCGCTTGTTCTAAGTTACAGGATGATAATTATTTTCTTCATTGTATACAAGTATACTGCAACTCAATCAAATGTAAAATGACTTTTACAACTATTTTACTAAAAAAACATAGTCCTGACTTGACAGCAATCCTAACTTGACAGCGCCCCAGTGACACACTAGAGCATTTTTCGACAATAACAGCCGCTTTTTTTCTGCTTGAAAGAGCGGCTGTTTTTGGGATTAGTTTTACTTTTAGAGTATTATTTCTTGAACAACAGTCCTGTTTTGACACATTGTCTTACATTCTGCAACCGCACTGGCTATACCGACAACATCTTCATTGCGTTTTATAACAACAGCTAATTCTTCTGGGTGTAAACTTTTTTCATCGTACTGTAATGCGAAGTCAAATCCTTTATACCTGTATAGCTTATGAATTTCAGATTTTTCTATCAATTGAAACATGAATTTATCATTTGTTTCAAGCAAAGGGAATTTTGATATTTGAGGAAGATAATAAGGATTTACCCCGCATACAAATGGCATATTTAGTATTTCAAACCTTGAAAACAATAAGTAAAACGGTTGTGACTACTTTAGTTCGCATATTAAAAACTGCAAGATAATCATTATTTTCTTCCCGAGAAGCAAATATATCACAAGCCACATAGCCTTACAATGACTTTTCTTACATCTAAGTCAATCCTAATTTGACATACTGATGTCAAGTTGGGTGTAATAAAATAAACATAAAAAGGGGGGGGCTTGAATAATGGATAAAAAAACTGCTTTGCATTATGTTGACCAATGGGCAAATTTCTATCTGCGGATGTTGGGCGAAGCTGATCATTTGGAATTGGTCGAAAAAGACGTATACACCATATTTCAGCCAAAAGACGGCAAATGGGCTTCCATTTTCAATATCAGGCTTGAAGACCTAAATGAAGACCAGCTGATAAGCACAGTAAATGAAATAAAATCCATGAACAAACATGTTTGGTGGGATCAATATTCAGACAGGGTAAATGCTGTAGTATTCCCGGAAGGGAGAAGTGTACCCACCCCAGACGATGACGAAGTTTTCGCAGTAATGGTGCGTAGTGAAATACCTACATATTTCGATGAAACAATAATCGTTAAGCAAGCTGAAACGCTTGATGATTACAAAGTATTTAATACCATATGTTTTGATAAGACCCTTAGTGCTCATAACTTGTACAATTTATGTTGTAAAAATATGATTCGCTGCTATATTGGATATGTTGATGGGGTTCCGGTTTCTGTAACAGCTTTGTTAAAAAATAGTAAAATATGTTCTCTTGAGTTATCATCGACATTGCCCGAATATAGAAGGAATGGATATGCTGCGGCTGTTTGTCAGACAGCAATAAAAGAAGCCTTTGATGAAGGAGCAGAGGTTGTAACGATAAGAGCTGGGGGCGGTCCGGCAGCGGATGATGGTTCAAAGTATCTTGGACGAAAATTAGGGTTTAAATATATTTAAGTTATTTATTGTATACTAAATAGTATAAAGAAGAGTGGAATGTAAATGGACAATGCGATAAAGCATCTGGCAAAACTACGCGATCAGATAGCTAAAAGGTATGGATTAGAACAAGCCGATAAACTTTTAGCCGGAGTGGATTATTTAACCGGCGAAGAAACACCTGAACAAATTGGTCAATGGGCTGAAAAGCTTACACAACGGTTAGAAGAAGAAATAAATGAAGTGGATCTTATCCCAATAAGAGAGCAATGTGCATGTATTAAAACCAATAAGAATTCTCCATACAATAAAAAACATTTCCCGGAATTAAGAATGAAATACCCGGATGATGCGGAATACATGAAATCCGTGGCGGAATTATTAAACGTGCGGGGTCGTGCGGGGCGTAAAGTTACATACGAGGACGGCAAATTTATCTCTCGTTTTAGTTTTGGAGATAAATGTGTATGTTATGTGATAAAAGGTGGATGGGGTAAACCGCCCTCAAAAACATGGTGCAGATGCTGTCAGGGGACGTTAAAAAGCGTTTTTCAATTTGTTTTTCCCGATAAAGAATGTCACATGGATATCATCGAGACATTCGCCACCGATGGTAGTGATTGTGTTTTTTCTGTTTGGTATACGGAATTATTGGAGGGCAAACAATGAGCAAGTACGGAGATGTAAACAAAATTATGACCGAGCGCTTCGGTCACGACAGCCTTATTTCGGTCGCGACTGCGGATGGGGCACAGCCATATGTGCGCACGGTTGACGGCTATTATGAGGACGGTGCGTTCTATATAGTTACATATGCGCTTTCAAGCAAAATGAAGCAGATAGAGGCAAATCCTCAGGTCTCGGTTTGCGGCGAGTGGTTTACAGCCCTCGGTATCGGCGAAAACCTGGGCTATGTCAGAGATGATCGCAACGCGGACATGATGACAAAACTGCGCGAGGCATTCGCTTCGTGGTATGGAAACGGTCACGTCAACGAAGACGATCCGAATACCTGCCTCTTGCGCATCCGCCTCACAAAGGGCGTGGTTATCGACCACGACAAGAAATACGGTGAGTGGCAATACATCGTAGATTTTACTAATCAGACGGTTTAAAAACAAAACCTTTACCGCGGATCGGCACGGATAAAAAACGGATTCACACGGATAAACCACTTATTTATATGGTGTTATCCGTGTGAATCCGTTTAAATCTGTGAAAATCCGTGGTAAAGGTTTTTTATTACCTCATCACAGCCTTAAAATAAAACTCAAACTCCGTATCGCGGTACGGGTCTATACCGGCTATGCGTCTATCCCCACCTGTGCCGATGTCTGTACCTATGCCGGTCTGGCGGTTGATGATCCGCATGACGGTACGGTAGGTCTCGGGCAGCATGGGTTGATGTGTGGCCATCTCGAGTTCATGCGGCAGGTACGGCAGCGCGCAGAGCTCGAACGGCTTGTCGGCAAAGACCGCTATGCCGCATTCGTCGGCGGAGGTGAGCTTCGCATGGCGTACGCCTGTGCGATTGCCGCATTCTTGCGGGCGGATATACGGTGTCAGGTTGTTCCATACGTTAGTGCGGAACACTCCGAGCCGCGCGCCGGTGCGGCGGTCGCGATAGTTTTCGTCGGGACCCATGCCGTAATATTCGAGATTGACCATGTCACCGGGTACGCTCAGCAGCATACCGATCTCCGGTATCGGCGGTACGCCGCCCGACAGGATGCTCATGCCATGCGCACAGCGATCCCTGTCGCCGGCATGCGTGGCGCCACCTGTGTGCATGTTTACCTTCACGATGCCGTCGCCATATATCGTGTAGGTCACGACACAGGGCAGCTCCACCACGGGCAGGAAATAGGTATAGGTCAGTACGGGCGCGTACGCGTCGTCGTTTATGGTAAAGTCCGTAATCTGCGCGTATAACCCCGCCAACTTCCAAGGTGCCCAAAGGATGTCGCGGCGGTATTCCTTGTCGATATCCGTAGGTGCGCGCCAGAAGTTCGGGGCCGGTGGCGCATACAGGATTTCTTCATCCGTGTGCCGATACGATAGCATGCCCTTGGTCTTTGAGAACACGCATGAGAAGTGTTCGCCGTGTACACCGATGTTGTGCGGGCTGCGGGCGATCGTCATGCGCTTTCTAAGCGGCATGTAGGGCTTTGGATTGTTGTCAATGATATATTGCGAAAAGGCTATCTCGTGACCCGCTTCGCACCATATCTCGTCCCTCGCCGTGCGTAATGAGAAGTCGAACACATACTCACCGAAATCCGCGCTGTCAGGCAGCACGATAACACCGGACAGGCGCGTGTCACAGTCAGGCGACACGTCGGTTATAAAGCTCTTTGAGCCGAGGAATACGCCTGAAAAATAGACCGAGACGACAAGCTTGAAGTAGTTCAGGTTTGTAAACAGGTAATTATTCTTGATGATAAGATCGGAACCGTCGACCATGAAGCCGACACTCTGGTAGCAGGCCTTGACCTCGCTGATCTTAGGGGAGAGCTCGCGGTTTGCGAACACGATGCCCTTGCCCGAGAAGTAGCCGTCGTTCGGAATATCGTCAAAATCCCCGCCATAACCCAAGAAGTCGTTACCGAAGCGGTCACGTGCGAGCAATGCCTGATCTATAAAGTCATAAATAAACCCGCCCTGGAAATATGGGATGCGGTACATAAGCTCCTGATAATCGGCTATATTCGCGCATGCATTTGCGAGGGTATGGCCGTATTTTGTTAGGATCAAAGGCTTGTCGGGGTAGTTGCGGCAAAACTCCTCGACCATGTCCACGGGCGGCATGATGAGCCCATGGATATCCGATGCATTCGAGTACGCGGGCTTGTATTGCTCGCCGTGGTAATGCACGAGCCTTGTTTGGTCGCGTTCCTTCAAGTATTTGTGCATGGACTTGAAGCTCTCGCCGCAATAGGTTTCGTTACCGAGCGACCATATCAAAATGCTCGGGTGGTTCTTGTCGCGGTGATACAGGTTCATCACGCGATCCAGAAACACCGATTCCCATACGGTTTCGTCCTGATTGCCATTCTTTTTACCGTTGCGCCATATCGCGGAGGTGCAGAGGTTAGTCTCGTCCATCACGTATAGCCCATACTCGTCGCACAGGTCGTAGAATATCGGGCTCGCGGGCACATATGATGTGCATACCGCGTTGATGTTGTGCCGCTTCATCTGCACTACGTCCCAGAGCATGTCCGTTGCGGTCAGGCAGCGCCCATGCACATGCGAAAACTCGTGACGGTTCACGCCCTTCATCTCGATGCGTCGCCCGTTTAGGCACATGATGCCCTCTATCAGCTCAAAGCGTCTAAAGCCTATCCGGTATGGGATCTGCTCGATGATCTTGCCGTTTTTGGCGAGGCTTATAACCATCAGGTATAGAAATGGGTATTCGGCGCTCCAAGGGGTGATGTCCTCTACGGGCAGCGATAAATGCAGGGTCTCGTTGTGAAAGTTTGTAAATGAGGTCTCGTCGAGCTTTTTGACGTCATACATGTCGTAGACGCTTACGACTGCAGACATTTCGGGCATATAGCCCGATAGGCAAAGCTCCACGTCCAAAAGCCCGGTCATGTTGTCGGGCATGAGTGAGGGCTTTGCGGTGAAGTCATATATATGCGCATGTGGGCGCGCGTAGATATACACGTCCCTGAATATGCCCGAGAACCTGAAGAAGTCGTGATCCTCGAGCCAGGATGCGGTTGTGTGCTTTAAGACGAGCACGGCGAGCTTGTTATCATTGCGGCGGATATGCTGCGTGAGTTCAAAGTCCGAGGCCGTAAAGCTATCCTCCGAATATCCGACGAAATGCCCGTTCAGCCAGACATAGAACGCAGTCTCTACACCCTGGAAGCTGATGTAGAAACGTTTATCCAGATCGAATCCGTCGGGCAGATCGAAGTATTTGACATAGGTCCCGACCGGGTTGAAGCGCTTTGGGATCTCCGGAGGATACAATTCCTCGAGGCCGTCCCACGGATACGCAGCCATTAGGTAGCAGGGCTTGTCGTATCCGTGCATCTGTATATGCGACGGGACCTTGATATTGCGCCATGCGCGACAGTCGAACCGCTCCTCGTAGAAATGCTCGGGATACGATCCGACGTTTTCGTAAAAACTGAATTTCCAGCTGCCGTTTAGGTTCATCACATTGCGACTCGGCTGGCCGTAGTGGAAATCCTCGTCGGGCTCATAGGCATAGAAATGCGTCTTCGGATTAAGACGGTTCACCTCGAACACATTGGGGTCGTAGATCCAGTTGATATCGGCGTTCGCAACCTTAGACGAAATCGGGTTCATATGGTAAATACTCCTTTTTCTTTTCAATATCCTGTGCTATACTCTGGCTAACGATTCAAAGAACCGTTCCTATATAGTCGGTCACTGTATACAGTATTTGCCGATAGTATTAAAAATATCCAAGGAGTGTTTGGCCGTATAAACTCTGGGTTAGCGGTTGTTTTTGGGTTTGCTTTCGAGTACGGAGCAGCCCGATGTTTTGCTGTCGCCGGTCGCGCTCAATACATATTCGCCCATTTTTGCGGGCAAAAACGCACTCTGACCCTCTGTCAGCTGCAAGGCCTCCGATGTATTGCCTGTAGGGGTGATCAAGCATTGCCCGTCTACGCAGGTCAGGATGCTAAAGCGTGTGATATCGGTGCACAGGCGCATATCCTCGTTTATATCGTAGCGTGCGGCCTCGTAATAGGTCTGCGGCGCATAAGTGGTCACGCTGTTAGCGCCGAGTTTTTGTACTTGGCCCGCATCGACAACCTTCGGTAATGTGTTTGTAAAGTCGATAACATCGAGTGCCTTGGCTGTGTGCAGTTCACGCGGCTTGCCGTCTAAGCCCTTGCGGTTGTAGTCGTATACGCGGTAGGTGATATCGGAGTTTTGTTGTATCTCGGCTAGTACAACGCCCGGTGTGATCGCATGCAAAAGCCCCGCGGGGATGTTTATCATATCGCCGCGCTTTACGGGCAGACGGTTCAATAGATTTTCGAAATGCTCGGAGCCCTCGCCGTCCGGTTTGATGTTACCGAGTGCGGATGCGAAATCATCTTTGCTTACATGGTCCTTCAGGCCGATGATAAGTGTTGCGTTCTCGGGTGCGTGCAGGATGTACCACATCTCGTTTTTGCCGAGCTCGTAGTTCTCCACCCTCTGCGCGTATGCGTCGTCCGGGTGCACCTGGACGGACAGATAATCGTTTGCATCGATGATTTTGACCAAAAGCGGGAAGTAAATATCAGCAAACTCATCGCCCATATATCCGAACTTGTCCGTGTTTATGACCTCGAGTAAAGTCTTACCCTTGTTCGGGCCGTTTGAGATCACGCTCATTTCCTTTTCGCGACATGAAACGTCCCAACTTTCACCTGTGTGGTCGGACGGGATGTTGCGGTGGTAGATGGTTTTGAGGCGATTGCTGCCCCACATCATTTCCTTAAATATCGGATCAAATAGCAATGGGTAGTACATAGCATCCTCCTTAGGAATTCAAAAGATAAAAATTACGCTTGATTATATATTAACTGAACAATGCTCACAATATTATTCGGAAAGGATCCTTTATGATATACATCGGAATAGATGCCAGCAGTCGGTATTCGCGGCTGGTGGCCTGCAACGACGAGTTTGTCATCGTCGGGCGGCATGCGGGCAAGGCTCTCGGCCTCCCGAACCGCGAAACCGTAAAGGAGCATTTCAGACGGCTGCTGTTTGAATTTTTTAAGCTCACACGCACGCATACGGACGAGTGCGGCGGCATCTGCCTCTGCATACGTCAGGGTGATGAAACGATACATGACTTTGCGGAGATAGCGCAGGAGCTGTCCATAACATGCCCGGTCGGTACGGCGGGATATTTGCAATCGCTACTCGCGACCGAGCAGCGCGGAGAGGACGGCATCATCATCGTCTCGGGCTCGAACGCTATGGGTTACGCATTCGTGGGCGGCAAGGAATACACCTGTGGCGGCACGGGATATTTTACGGACGATTTGGGCTCGGGCTTTCGGATGGGCATGGATACGATAACGGCATGCATAAAATCCTCTGACGGGCGAGAACAAAAAACCTCGCTGACCGGAAAGGTGTGCGAGGCCTTATCGATAGATAACATTATAAATGCAAAGGATATAGTCTTGGCCCCGGGCTTTAGTCACAATTCGGTCTCACAGCTGGCATACGCGGTCAAATACGCAGCCGAAAACGGCGACGAGGTCGCGCAGTCGATAGAAAAGAAGACCGCCGAGGATTTGTGCAATATGGTTGTAGCATTAAAAAAGCAATCGGATATAAAGAATATGACCGTGATGGTCGGGGGTAATATATTGCTGTCGAACGATCGTGTCAGGAAGGTATTTTCTCAGCGGGTCATGGAGACCTTTCCCGAGGCTGACATCGTGGCGGTAAAGGAAAAACCCGAGACCGGCGCGATGTATCTGGCCGCAAAGGCCTACTCGAAATAAAGACGAAATAACGGAGGATTATCATTGGATCCAATTAAACTAATATCATGGAACGTAAACGGGCTGCGGGCCTGTCTGAATAAAGGCTTTACCGAGATGATCGAGAAGCTAAAGCCCGACATCCTGTGCATACAGGAAACCAAGATGCAGCCCGAGCAAAACACCTATGACTTTGCCGGATACCATCAATACTGGAATGCGGCGCAAAAGAAGGGTTATTCAGGCACGGCTATATTCAGCAAAGACGAAGCCAATAACGCATCCTACGGTATCGGTATCGAGAGGCACGATACCGAGGGTCGCGTAATAACATTAGAATATGACGAGTTTTACCTTGTGAACGTCTATACACCGAACTCGCAGCGTGAGCTCGCGCGCCTGCCGTATCGCATGGAATGGGAGGACGATTTCCGTGCTTATCTAATGGGGCTCGATGCAAAAAAGCCCGTGATCGTCTGCGGGGATTTGAATGTCGCTCACAGGGAGATAGATATCAAGAACCCGAAGACCAATGTAAAAAACGCGGGGTTTACACCTCAGGAACGTGAAAAGATGGATCTTTTGACCGGAGCGGGGTTTACGGATACGTTTAGACATATATATCCGGACAGGACGGACGCGTATACCTGGTGGTCGTACATGGCCAACGCACGCGAACGCAATGTCGGATGGCGTATAGACTATTTCCTCGTATCGGACAGATACATCCAAAACATATCGGAGGCGGATATTTATCCGGAGTTGATGGGCAGTGATCATTGCCCTGTCGGTATAACGATAGCTCGGCATTAACGTGTAGGGCTTGTTTGAAAGGGATATGCGATGCGACAGTCAAACCATTTAAAGATACTGTTCAGCTGCTTGATAGTATTTGTCCTACTGGCGGCGTATTCGACGCTGTACATGGTAAATAAGTCGGTTAGGGAAAAGCTGTTTGCGGAGGCTGCGAATACGCTGTCGGAGATATTGCAACAGCAGGCATATAACTTTTCGTCAAAGATTAAATCGGACATACACCTTTTGAGGACGCTCGCCGCGATGTATTCGGACGCGCATGTAGCGATGGGCGAGGACGATGCGCGACGGCTTCTTTGGAACGAGATTTCAAATAGTGATTTTGAATACATCATGATCGCTGATCTGACCGGTAGAGCCATAAGGAGTGACGGGGCCGATGCAAATATCTCAGACAGGGATTATTTCAAGCGCGCACTAAAGGGTGAAACGGTCGTGAGCGACCCGATCATATCGAAATTTCGAAACGCGACTATCATAGCTGTAGCCACACCGTTGTATACGGACGAATGGATAACCGGTGTGCTCGTGGGCTCATATGATGCCAAAAAGTTTGATAAGCTACTGTTGTCTTCGTTTAACGGCAATGGCTACGCATATATCATAGACGACCTCGGCAAAATCATCTCAAAAACCCAAAATGCCCATAGCCTCACGACCACGGACAATCTATTCGATGTGTATTCAGAGGCGAATTTTTACGGGCATGACGGCTTTGAACTCATGAAACAGAAGCTATTTAACGATGAATCCGGCCTGATACAGTATGAGTATAACGATCACAAGCGTGTCGCGGAATTTGGTTACGTGGGCATAAACAACTGGAACATCGTCGTCGTAGTGCCCGAGGAGGTCATATACAAGACGCTGAACGAGGTCACAAAGATCATGGCTACATTGACGGCTGTGATATTGTTCGGGTCCGTGTTAGCGTCACTATATGTAATAGGATCGCAGAGGAAGCATATGAACGAGCTCTGGCGCATGGCGTACACGGATGAGCTCACAGGTATCAGAAACCTCTCAAAGTTTAAACTGGATGCGAAGCAGATGCTTGAGAATCGACCGGATGCTCATTATATGATGGCAAAGTTGGATGTCGAGAACTTTCAGTTGATCAACGAGATATGCGGCTTTGCTGAAGGTGATAATCTACTAAAGGGTCTGTCAAAGGCGCTTGGTGAAACCCTAAACCCAGACACGGATGTATACGGGCGCGTAAACGCCGATATGTTCGTCGCGCTTGTAAACCTGACGCAACCTGATGCGGTGCATGCACTGCATGAGAAATTCATGGACAATGTCACAAATAAATTGGGTAAGAAACGCCGCTTTAAGCTCGTGATCCCTATAGGTCGCTATTTCTTGGATACAGGCGAAACGGATGTGGCGAAGATATTTGAAAAGGTGAACTTTGCACATCGGCTCGCGAAACAGAGCGAGAGTAAGATATGCGACTTTGACGACAGCGTCCGCAACATGGCGATCAAGGAGAGCGAGATCGAGAGCATGATGGAGGACGCACTTCGAAACGAGGAGTTCAAGGTCTTTTTGCAGTCCAAGCACAGGCTCACGGACGGCGGCATAAACGGCTGCGAGGCACTCGTGCGCTGGCGGCATGGTGACAAGGATGTAATGTATCCGGGCGAGTTTATCCATATATTCGAGCAGAACGGTTTCATCACGATGCTCGATATGTATATGTTCGAAAAAAGCTGCGCGATAATTGCGGACTGGATAGCCTCGGACATCGAGCCGATCCCTGTATCGGTCAATTTCTCGCGCTTGCATCTGTCGAACCCGGACTTTGTATCGACGCTCAGAGACATAGCCGATAAATACGATGTGCCGCATAACCTTTTAGAAATCGAGATCACCGAGACCGCGATACAGACCAACGAAGAGGTCATCATCAAGGTTATCAACAGCCTGCATGCATACGGCTTTGCGATGTCGATGGACGATTTCGGTTCGGGTTACTCGTCGCTCGGGTTGTTAAAGAATATCCCGGTGGATGCGATAAAGATCGATAGGCAATTCTTTATAAACAACAACGACACGCAACGGGCGAACGCGGTAATAGCTAAGGTCATAGACCTCGCGAAGACACTGCACATGGTAACGGTGGCCGAGGGTATAGAGACAGACGAACAGGTCGAGCTATTGCGTATACTCGGATGCGACAGCATACAGAGCTACTATTTCGCGAGGCCCATACCGGCTGACGATTTTAAAAAGGTATTGCAAGGGACAAATGATTAAGGAGAACAAAGAATGCAGACATTATTCGGTAATATTTTAAGTATTGATGCCGCCACGTTCATACCGCAGCTAATCATGTGCGTTATCGGCGGCGTTTTGATCTATCTTGCGATAAAGCACAGCATGGAGCCGACCTTGCTGCTGCCGATCGGTTTCGGTGCGATCCTCGTAAATCTACCGCATTCGGGTGCGGTCAATCAGATCATAGACGGCGTAACTGAACCCGGTGTTATCGACATCCTGTTTAACGCCGGAATCGCGAACGAGCTGTTTCCGCTGTTGCTGTTTATAGGCATCGGCGCGATGATCGACTTCGGGCCGTTGCTGCAAAACCCGAAGCTGTTGATATTCGGAGCGGCAGCACAGTTTGGTATATTCTTTACGTTCTCGCTCGCGACGCTGCTGGGCTTTCCGCTCACAGAGGCTGCATCGATCGCCATCATAGGTGCTGCCGACGGCCCCACATCGATATTTGTGGGTAACTACTACAATAGCAAGTACATCGGTTCTATCATCGTCGCGGCGTATTCGTATATGGCGCTCGTACCGATCATACAGCCTGCCGTAATTAAACTCTGCACTACACGCAAGGAACGACTGATACGCATGGAATATAGGGGCGGAGAAATCTCACAGACCGTAAGGATACTGTTCCCGATCGTAGTAACAGCGATAGCTGGATTGGTCGCACCGCGTAGCGTTTCGCTCGTGGGCTTTTTGATGTTTGGTAACCTGTTGCGCGAATGCGGCGTACTGCGCATACTTTCCGAGAGCGCACAGCATGAATTGGCAAATATCATTTCGATCTTACTCGGTCTCACGATCGCGACGAAGATGCAGGCCGAATACTTCCTGACACCGCAGACGATCATGATCCTGGGGCTCGGGCTTGTTGCGTTTATATTCGATACCTTTGGCGGTGTAATGTTCGCGAAGTTCTTGAACCTATTCTTGAAAAATAAGATAAATCCGATGATTGGTGCGGCCGGTATATCGGCATTTCCGATGTCGTCACGAGTCGTGCACAAGATGGGCCTCAAAGAGGATCCGGGCAATTTCCTGTTGATGCAGGCCGCGGGTGTCAATGTAGGCGGTCAGATCGCATCCGTAATAGCGGGTGGTTTGATCATCAATCTCGTCGCAAGGATATAATCAAATCGCTAATCCAACGTGGAGGTAAATATGAATATAGATGTTTTTGTCAGTTCGCTGTCCGTAATGGGATGGGGTATGCTCGGGATATTTGTAGTAATGGGTACGATATGCCTATCGATTGTCGCGCTCAGAAAGGTGTTCTCGGTGGTCAATGACGGAAAGGGCGATGGGAAAGCGTGAGGGTCGTACTGCAACGTGTCGAAAGCGCGTCCGTGACTGTGGACAAAGAGGTCGTTGGTAGTATCGGTCGCGGGTACTTGGTATTGCTCGGGGTTTCAAATACAGACACCGAAAAACAGGCCGACAAGCTCGCCGATAAGATCGCACGCATGCGTATCTTTTCCGATGAAAACGGCAAGACGAACCTGTCGGCTGCCGATGTGTCGGGAGAGATACTGATCATATCGCAGTTTACACTGTATGCAGACTGCCGAAAGGGCAACCGCCCGAGCTTTACGGATGCGGGTAGCGCGCAGTTGGCCGAGGAGTTGTATGAATATTTCATCAAGCAATGCGAGGGGCGGTTTGCACGTGTGCAGCATGGTGTGTTCGGAGCAGATATGTCCGTCGCGCTAGTGAATGACGGGCCGTTTACGCTCGTGCTCGAGGACAATGCGTGAAGATCGACCGCCTGATCGGCATAACGATGTACCTGCTAAACAGAAATATCGTACCCGCTAAGGAGCTCGCGGAGCGGTTTGAGGTATCGATTCGGACGATCGTACGCGATATCGAGGCACTTACGATGGCTGGGATACCCGTATCCTCATCCACAGGTGCGGCGGGCGGCTACGAGATATTAGACACGTTCAAGCTCAATAAGCAGATCACGACCGTAGAGGATTATCTGTCCGTTATCACGGCATTGAAGGCCGTGTGCTCAGCGTATGACAACAAGCACCTGAACGCCACGCTTGAGATGATGCTCGCGACCGGGCACAACACTGATGACGAACAGCGTGTGTTTATAGACTTCGGTGTGGTCACGGAGGATGGGGTCATATCGAACTATGTCCGCATGCTCGAGGGCGCGATAGAACGCACTAGAGTCGCTGCGTTTGAATACACGGACAGCACAGGCCGCACGAACAGCCGAACGGTTGAGCCGCTTGCGTTGAATTATCGCTGGTACGCGTGGTACTTGCTTGGGTATTGCAGATACAAGAACGACTACCGTTTCTTTAAGCTGAACCGTATCTCCCAGTTGAGGATCATGGAGGATGTGTTTTTACATAATCACGGGAGCATACCGGAGCTCTTGGAAAGGCAATGGAACAGCGATAGCCGCAGTTGTATCGCGGTCAAGCTGATCTGCAAAGCCGAAGCGCGTGTAGCCGTAACGGAGTATCTGAAGCCGCGAATAATAGAGCAGTTCGATAACGGCGACCTTTTAATGGAGATACACGCCGTCGAAAACGAACGCATCTGGTATTCGCTGCTGATGGGATTTGGCGGAGATGTGAGTGTGCTGGAGCCGCAGTGCGTTGTTGATATGATAAAGGGGAAGTGTGAGGATATATTACGCGGATAAATCGAAAAGGAGCGGCATCACGGGGTTAAAGTGATGTTGCTCCTTTTGTGGTTAATAGACCGTCTGTTGGGTTTTATATATGATATAATGCAATAGTGTAGGAATATTTACGGTGATTACATTGAGATTAACAAGGCAAAAATTTAAATACTAATATGCAGATGGGTAAGGAGGAATAGGGTTTGCTATTGAAATATTCTGTAAGCAACTATAAGTCTATTGGGGATACATTGCAATTTAGCATGGTGCCTACAAAGGATGACGAAGGTCAGCAATTTTATGAAAAGATTAAGATAAAAGAAGGAGAATTGCGTGTTTTGCATAGAGGCTTATTCTTCGGTGCAAACGCGTCCGGAAAGACAAACTTTGTTGAGTCGATTGGTTTTGCTACTAATTTTATTGTTGAAGGGCAAAAAAGCGGAAGAGCAATAAATATTAATCAATTTAAGGGTCAAGATAAAAAGGGAAATATATCCACATTTCAATTTACATTTTTAATAAATGAAAATGTTTATGAATATGGGTTTTCGGTGGACATAGATAAAGTTCATGAAGAATGGTTAATGGTACTTAAAGATAATGAGATGAGTTCGATTTATGAGCGAAAGACAGGGGTTCATAATACAACTGAAATTAAGGTTTATGGCACCGATGCTTTTTCAACAAATGAAATTAAATTGATAGAGGTGTTAAAAAGTAGCATAAAAACTCAGCAACGGAATCAATTGTTTATTTCTAAAATGGGTGAAAATGGTGTTGATTTAGCTGAGCAAATAATCAATTGGTTTAAACGTATAGTAATAATAATGCCACAGAGTGAGTTTAATGGATTGGAAATGAAAGTGGCAAATGATAAAACGTTTGCAAAATATTTATCTAAGATGTTATTTGATTTAGATACAGGTGTTTCTCAAGTAATATCGACCTCTAAGGAGTTTCCGTTGCGTAAACTGCTTGAAAAAATGTATGTATCACAAAAAATTATCGATGATATATATGATAAAAAAAGTGGCGTGGTAGAGATAAACGGTAAGATGTTTGTCTTCACAGATAAAAGCGGAGAACCATTTTTATATGAGTTTAAGCTTAAGCACTCGTTAAAGGGCAAGATTTATCCTTTTGATAAAGATGAAGAATCGGACGGAACAAAAAGATTGTTAGACTTGCTTCCAGCAATATTTCAATTAGAAAAAGACAATGGGCTGTATATCATTGATGAGATTGACAGAAGTTTTCATACCCTTATTTCAAAAGAGTTTATAAAACGATTTTTAATAAAAAGTCAGAATACAAAAAACCAATTGTTAGCTACCGCTCATGATGTTAATCTAATAGATCTTTCAGAGGTATCACCTCAAGAAATATGGTTTTTCGATAAGAATAATGAGGGGGTCTCGAAAATTAAACCACTTTCAAATTTTGAAATAGAAAAAGGTTACAGTGCGGACTTGGCTTATTTGGCCGGGAGATTTGGTGGGATACCTACACTAAGGGGGCATCTGTATGAGTAAGCAGAGGTCTATTTTAAAAACAAGGATGGTCGAATCTGTTGATTCGCTGTTTAATAGAGAGGAGAAAAGAGAAAGTAAGAAATTGATATTTATTTCATGTGAGGGACCGGTTACTGAAGAGGTATATTTTTTTGACATAGTAGCAAACATATTTGCACCTATAAGAGATAAGATAAAGCCTGTCTCTGCGAGAGAAGACTTTTTCGCAACAAATCCTACATTAAGAACACAGAGCGATCTCGATGAACAAAATAAATCAACACCACGTCAAGTCATGGAAAGGATGGATGAGTTCCTTTCTAAAAGATACTATGATATAAAAAGTAACAAAGATGATGAGTTTTGGTTGGTTTTAGATATTGATGATCATACATCAGCGGATAAAGTCACAGAGTGGAACAAATTTTTGACCGAAGCCCAGGCTAAAGGATATCAATTTGCAGTAAGTAATCCTTTCTTCGAAGTATGGTTATTAATGCATCATGATGATGTATCAGAAGTCGATAAAGGTTATGGGGTTACAGAATTAAATCCATATTCTGCAGCATTCCAAAATCATTTTAGGAATAGGTTAGCTGGGGTTGGTGCTTCCTTGAGAGGAAAAGATAAGAAGGTTCCACTGGCAAGTCATTACAACAAAGAGAAAATTCAACAAGCAATAGAAAGGGCACGGAGATTGCTTGTTGGAGGTCAAGATTGGCCACGGCAATTTGGAACAACAGTTTACATAATACTTGAGAAATTGACGGAGATGCTTTCGGTAAAGCTAAATTAATATACGTAACTTACCTTCCGGGTTGACATTCCTACATGCCTTTGATATCTTTGCCTAGAACATTCATTATATTTTACATAGGGACGGATCAAATAATGTTATAGATTTGACATCAAATATCTGTACGAGGACCCCCTGCGCTTTATGCAAACGGTAAATACCGTCTGATGCATAAGGCTATTTTGCGTTTAAATATAAAATAATAGAGTGGGGTCTTAGTATGGATTTCATACGCATATATAAAAAGCATTGGCAATACGCCGCGCCCGAGCAATGGCGTGTTGTGTTTTACAGCCTGTTTCATTTTATCTCAGTGTTCGGATCGATATGTAAGCCGTACGCGTTTGCGATGGCACTTAATTATCTGCAGAAAAATGATCTCGGAAAAGCCGGGCAATGGCTCATCCTATATGTGGTGGGCTTTGCGGTGTTTGAATTCGGACACCGTGCCGCGCGTTCCACGGAGATCTACTTGGCGTTTAGAAACCGCAAGCGGTTTGTGCTGTCGGCGTATGACCGATTGCAAGCACTGCCTATTGCTTGGCATAACGATCACCACAGCGCCAATCTGATCGACCGCATAAACAAGGCAGCAAACGCGCTTTTGGATTTTGGGCAGAGCCAGAGCAATTACATAGAGGTGATCGTGAACCTGGTGGGTTCGCTTGTTTTTCTATGGACGCTGTCACCGTTTGTGGCGGTAGTGGGATGTCTGACGGGTGCGGTATCGGTAGTGGTTACACGCTGGCTCTACAAGAAATCGGTGCCGGAATACAGAATGCAGAACGAAATGTTTCACAAGCTCGCGGCAGCTATGATGGACTATGTAGGTAATATCACGACGATAATATCTCTACGGTTGGGGCACGGTGCTGTTTGTCAACAGTAAATTTAATTATATGGACGAAATCTAAAAGCGG
>CAYURR010000016.1:0-28698 GCA_964446745.1 uncultured Defluviitaleaceae bacterium
GCGAAGCACAGGAGCACCTGCTCGAAAGCAAAATCATCTACGGCGTTTATCCGCAAAAAGATAAAGTACAAGCCAAAAAACGATGAAAACGCCGTGATGAACTGCCCGAACACCGTCAATAAAAATGATATCCGATACTGCATCTGGCTTCTTATATTCATCATGATTAGATGCCAATACAACCTCATATTAACCCCCTTGTACTACGACCCTCTTCAGGGTTTGCCGCATGGCCAGCTGACCGATCGCCATGAGTGTCACGAACCAGAAAATCTGAAATACAATACCCCTTATTGCATCCACGCCGACGATATTTCCGCTGTATATACGCAACGGCATATTTTGCATCGCCGCGAACGGTAGCATTTCTACAACGGCGAGTACCGGGGCCGGGAAAAACGGCAGAGGTATTACGCCGCCGGACAGGAATGAGGTTATAACAGTCGCGATTATTTTTATGCCCCTATGAGATAGGGTATAGAACAGGGAGATATACATCAGCATAGCAAACGACACTACCACACACAGCGCAAGAGCTGTCGAGACCAAGAACATTACAAACTGCCACACGTCCTGCGGCAGAGACATTCCATACGGCTTCGGCAAGATCAACGCCACGACTAAAGCGGGCAGGCAATTTTGCATGGTAAATACAATACGATTCGCGGCAGACTGGCAAAACCAGCGACCGTATAGGCTGATCGGGCGCACGAGCTCATATGCGATGGAGCCGCTTTCTATGGAGGAGTAGATCTCGCCGTCCCCGAACACGACCGTGAACAGTATCAATAAAATCTGCTGAAGCCATATATAGGACATGGTCTGCGAAAAATCCATCGGAAACGCGGCGCTGCCGGAGCGATAGAGTGCCGAGAACGCCAATATCTCCATGAACGCCCATGCAAACCGCGTTATGATCCCGCCGATTACGACCGCTCGGTATTGCAGGCTGTTTATAAACCGTATGCGAAAAACGGACACATATTTTCTCATATGTTGCATTCCTCCCTCCTATCTTTTACACCGTCCACTATTTTACATATATAATTGAATAAGTCAATGATCTATGGTTTAATAAACCCCGGTTAGGGGTTTTTTTGATATGCTTACACGAAATCTAAACATACTCTTTGTTGAGGACGATACGATAATAGCCTCGGGGCTTATATATGCGCTGCAAACGGAGGGGTATACAGTAACCCATTGCGCTGATACATCAGAGGCCATGAATGCGCTCAGCAAGCAGCGGTTTTCACTGGCGCTGTTGGATTTATCATTACCGGACGGTAACGGGTTCATGGTGTTTGAGCAATTAAGGCGCATATCGGATACGCCCGTGATATTCGTGACGGCGGCGGACGACGAGGGCAATACGATCAAGGGTCTTGAAATGGGCGCGGACGACTATATTACAAAGCCGTTTCGTGTGCGCGAGCTGCTCGCGCGCATCAAGACTGTTTTGCGTAGGACCCAAGGCAATACGGATGGCGTTTTAACGATCGGCGGTGTTAGCATAGACACCGCAAAGGCAAAGGTCTACAAAAGTGGGGAAGAGATATTATTGTCGGCGCTTGAGTACCGGTTACTGCTGACCTTTGCAAACAACAAGGGACAGCTGCTTACCCGCAAACAAATATTAGAAAGTCTTTGGGATATAGACGGTAACTTTGTAAATGACAATACCTTGACCGTATACATGAAGCGCCTACGTGAAAAAATCGAGAACGATCCGCAAAATCCCGAGATATTTCTGACTGTACGCGGGCTTGGATACAAGGCGGGTGATTAAATGTTTCGCAATCGTGAAATATTGCTATATACGATTATTGCCGCTGTTTTTACGATAGCGGCTTTTATGTTGTGTCTATTTATCAATCAGATCGCTGCAGTGATTGCAGCGGTGGGTTGTTTGAGCGTGTATGCGCTGTGTATGTCATTCACCGTAACGCGATATAAAAGGATCGCGCGACTTGTGGAGTATCTGCACAGGATCACAAACGGCGGGACGGTTATGGACATACGCGAAAACACCGAGGGCGAGTTGAGCATACTCAAAAACGAGATATACCGAGTGACGAGTATGCTGACCGATCAAGCAGAAACCTTGCGCAAGGACAAGCTCGAGCTTGCTAACGCGCTGTCCGATATATCGCATCAGCTCAAAACCCCGCTCACATCACTCGGCATAATGGCCGATCTACTGGACAATGACAACCTGCCACCCGACAAACGGCGGGAGTTTATAGACTTTATGCGAGCGGGCCAAAAGCGCATGGAATGGCTTGTGCTATCGCTTCTAAAGCTTGCGAAGCTGGATGCGGACGCTGTTACACTAAAGAAAAGGGATGTTCGCCTTTCGGAGATCATCTCATCAGCCATAACACCACTGGCTATTCCCATAGAGGTAAGGGGACAGGTTTTATCGATAAACACTGAGGATATGGGAAATGGTGAGGACACATGCGTTTGCTGTGACCCGGAATGGACCACTGAGGCACTGGGCAATATACTCAAAAACGCTGTAGAGAATACACCGAACGGCGGCGCTATCGAGATTTCGTATGGCGAGAACCCGATATACGCGTTCATCTGTGTGCATAACAGCGGAGCGGGTATAGACAGGGCGGATCTGCCGCATTTGTTCAAGCGTTTTTATCGAGGAAGGAACGCATGCCGCGACAATGTAGGCATAGGCCTGTCCATGAGCCTCGCGATCATGCGCAAGCAACACGGCGATATCGAGGTAACGAATGACAACGGAGCGGTATTCACACTAAAGTTTTACCGTGCATGTGACTAAACTGTCACCGTTATAGTCACCGTAGAGTCACTTTGGTATAGTAAACTCAATGCGAGGTGATGGAAATGGTACGGGTAGAAAACCTGTCAAAGATTTATGGTTCGGGGGACTCGGAGGTCCGCGCGCTGGACAACGTTTCGTTTAGCATCGATAAGGGTGAGTTTGTGGCGATCATAGGGGCGAGCGGTTCCGGAAAGTCTACGCTGCTGCATCTATTGGGCGGTGTGGACAGACCCACGAGCGGAAAGGTGTTTATAGATAACACTGATATATATGAACTAAACGAATCTAAGTTAGCGATTTTTAGGCGGCGGCATATTGGGCTTATTTATCAGTTTTACAACCTGATCCCGACATTGAATGTCGAGGAGAACATCACGCTGCCGCAGCTTTTGGATGGTCGCACGGTTGATAAGCAGCGACTGAACGAGATCATCACTACGATCGGGCTCAATGATCGTGTATCGCATCTGCCGAACAAGCTCTCGGGCGGACAGCAGCAGCGCGTCTCGATAGGGCGTGCGATCATTACAAACCCCGCTATCGTGCTCGCGGACGAGCCGACCGGCAATCTCGACAGCAAGAACAGCAAGGAAATCATCGAGCTGTTAAAGCTGTCGAATAAAAAATACGGACAGACCCTAATCGTCATCACGCATGACGAACGCATAGCATTACAGGCCGATAGGATCATTACGGTAGATGACGGACGGATCACTCGGAATGAGGTGGTTCGCCCGTGAACATCATGAATAGGTTGACGATACGGCATCTGCTGCTCAATCGTCAGAGGACGCTGCTGACCGTCATAGGTATCATGCTGTCGGTAGCGATGGTGTGCGCCGTCGCCGGGTTCGCGATGAGCTTTAGAAATGTAATGCGTGATGCGATCACCGATGCGCGAGGGGATTATCACGTGGCATATATAGGGGTCACGGAGGAAACTGCCGAGCTGATTGCAAACGAGGATATATTTGAGACACATTATCTAGCGGATAGCGAATACGAGGGCTTGGTGGATGTATTTCTGCGCTTAAAGGAGCCGGGCCGGGATTACTGGGAGGTCGCGACCGCTGTCACAGAGAAATACAGCGTGCAGACCACGATAGCCAATAAGGAATTGTTGGCGTTAGAAGGGGTTGTTGAGAGCAACGACAGTAACAGGGCTATGACCATGATTGCGGTCATCGTCATTGTAATCATCGTGATTGGCTCTGTAACCGTAATCGCCAATGCATTTTATATATCCGCAACGGAGCGTGTGCGTCAGTTTGGTTTACTTAAAAGCACCGGCGCCACCAGTGCGCAGATTTTGCGCAGTATACTGTTTGAGGCGCTCACACTCGGAGCTGTGGCCATACCGGGCGGTTTGGTGTTTGGATTTTTAATTCAGTTTGTGGTATTGAAACTTGTGAACGTGCTTTTGACAGAGATTAACGCTCTAAATGACAATGTGATAAACTTCCGGTTTGTATTCAGTCCGATGGTAGTAATTATCACCGTTGCGATTACGGCGTTTACCGTAATGGTATCGGCGTGGTTGCCAGCTCGAAAGGCCGCAAAAACCAATGCAATAGATGCCATTCGTCGGAGCGGCGATATAAAAATGGGAGCCAAACAGCTAAAGACCTCATGGATCGTACAGAGGCTTTTCGGCTTTGAAGGAACGCTCGCGGCGAAATCGCTAAAGCGCAGCAGAGGCAAATATCGCGCGACGGTTGTGTCTTTGGTTGTCAGCATTGTGCTTGTTATCAGTATGTCAACGCTCATATGGATCATGAATACGGAGGCAACAATAATGTACACCGTATTTGGGTTTGATGTATTGGTAAATTTATCGGATACGCTGGATAGTCAGGATGAGGTACAAAAGATGGTTGAATCCATCCCCAACGCGGAATGGGTAAGAAATCAATATGCATCCATGGACGCAAATATACCGGACGACTTTTTTGCCGGTCAAACGGCCAAGACACGTGTGTCTATAACACCATTGCCGGATAACGAGTTCAAAATGCTTGCGCCGCCAGCGAGTGGGGCTTCGGGCGAGATTTTAAAAGGGATACTGCTTAATCCATCCGGGAAAAAGAGCATAGGCGGGATGCATAAAGAGTTTGATGCGTATCGCTACACAGACGGGATGGAGCTCTCGCTGCTGGATAAAGAGCAAAGCAACATTGGAAGCATAAGCCTGGTCTCTGAGATTAAAGACGTTCCGGACTATGTGCCGTGGGAGTTGTTTTTACAGGATGCTGTCAATATCATTATACCGGAGAGCGTATATAAGGATTTCGTACGCACTAACGAAACCCGGATCGAAACGGATTCCTCGTTCCTCGTGAATACAGACGATCCGGATGCGTATTATGAAGCGATCGTAAACTTGATCCCGGACGACTATTCGGTCAGGGTCCTAAACATTATGCAAATGACACGCATCAACCGAAACATATCGACGATCATAAAACTGTTCGGATATGGTTTTATCGCGATGCTGTCCCTGATAGCCATCACGAGTGTGATATCGACGATATCGACCGGCATGGCCCTTCGCACACAGGAATTCGCAATGCTGTATTCGGCGGGCATGACACCCGAGGGCATGGACAAGATGCTAAACCTAGAAAGCCTTTTGTATGGCCTAAAATCCCTCGCGATCGGATTGCCGCTCGGGGTAGGTTTGTCATATATTGTATACATGGCGGTAAAAAATGTTGCGGACTTCTCCTATGATCTACCATGGCCATCGATGATCGTTTGTGTCATCGGCGTTATGCTGCTGACCTTTGGCACGATGCGATATGGCAGGATAAAGATGAGTAAGATAAATATTATTGATGCAATACGGAGCGAGACGGTGTAAGGGATAGTCTTATGGTGTAATTGTTATTTGTGTTCCTAAATTTACTTGAAAGCACATTAGAATTATGATATCTTACGTATAAAAAGGGGGAGTCTCATGCAATCGTTGGGCATTATAGTGATATTTGTGTTGTTGGGCCTGTTTGTTATTGTCTGTGCAATAAAGGATTTTGACTGGTTTATGGAACATCGGAGGGCAAAGATATTTTTAAAACTCTTCGGCAGAAGCGGAGCGAGAGTCTTTTACGGTATCATCGGTATAGCTATTATTGCTTTAACTGTATTGGGTTACATAAATGGTCAGTTTTAAAATCAAGGCATCTTAAATATTATGGTGGCGGTAACGGTGAAAACACATGTTACCGCCTTTTTTAATATCGTTTACTCATCTTCCCCCTCGGCGGCACTCCCCTCAGACTTTTCCCCGTCCGGCACATCCTTCACCGCACCCATTTCTTCTTTCTCCACCTCGATCATTTTTTCCTTCTCATCCTCGGATAGCCGCTTATACTTCTTCGGCTTCTTTGCCTCGATGCGGTGGGTTAGGGCCATCGCGTACAATTTGCTGTCGTGCTTCGCGAGATATGCGTAGTCCTGCCAGGGTACCTTGTCACCGGCTATGATCCGTGACGCTATCACCATGCATTTTCGTTGGACCTCGGCTGATTCGGCACGGGTCTCGGCGTTCTTTTGCTCTTCCTTCAGTTGCTCTATTATCGACAGCCGTTGTTCGTTCTTTTTCTTCTGTTCCTCTTCAAGCTTCTTCGTCTTGTCGTCCGTGACCTCTGCCGAGGTCTTTGCCGATTGCTGTTGCTTTAAGCCTCGCAACGCCCTGGACGTTGTACTATTGTTCATGGAAATACCGTCAACACGCATATCGCTACCTCCCGTTCGCTTGAAAAATCTTTATATCCAACCACTTGCCCCTATACATCCTGATTATAAAGAGCACACCGCGAGCCACCAATTCTAATGACATGGCCACCCATACGCCCCTCAATCCGAAGCGTGGCGCTAATAGAAAGGCCATCGATATCCTCACGCCCCACATCGTTATCAAGCTGATCAAAAACGGTCCCTTTGTGTCCCCGGCGCCTCTGAGTACGCCCGTTATTACGATCGACATGGCAAAGAACGGCTCCACAAACGCGACGATCCTCAATACATCCCGGCCCAGTGTTATTACCTCGGGGTCTGTGGAAAATATCGAGATCAGGGGTTCTGCGAATGCAAACAACAAGATGCCGCCGAAGCTCATAATGATGATGCCCATGTATGTAACTATCGTGCTAAATCGTTTTGCGATATCCTTGCGTCCGGCTCCCAAGGCCTGACCGATGAGTGTCGTCGCGGCTGTGCCTACACCGTATGCGGGCAGGTAACTGAGCGCTTCGGTAGTCACAGCCAGGTGATGTGCTGCGATAGCAGCCGTACCTATACCGCTAATGATGGTTGTGACCATGATCTGCGCGGAGCACATTAGTGTTCTCTCAAACGCAACGGGCAGACCTATCCGAAACGAGGTTGTCAGGCATTGCTTTGTAAATCTGAAGTCGGTTTCCTTGCTAAGCCTTACGGGGCTATCCTTCCTGAATATGACCAGCAAATACACGACGCTAACGATAGCGAGTGCCAAAAGTGAGCCCAATGCCGCACCCGCGACACCGAGGCCTGCGCCCCACATATTTATGTATCGGCCGAACACCTTCACGGATCTGACCGGGTATATCAACAGGAAGTTAAAGATCATATTTAATAGATTTATCGAAAGGTTCAATACCATCGGGGTTTTTGTATCGCCCGAGCAGCGGATAATGGCACTGAGCATCAGCACGCAGCAGTTAAACGGCACGGCACACGCTATTATCCTAAAATATGCCGATGCGGCGGGTTGTATCTCGGGCGCCGCACCTAGTAGATTTGGCAGCGGAAACGAGACTAAAAACGCAATAAAACCGAGTAATAGCCCAAATATAACAGTAAATTTAAGCGCTTGCCCTACAACGGTTTGCGCTTCTTTATTTTGGCCTGCACCGACATACTGCGCGACCTGAATGGAAAAGCCTACTGAGGCGGCGTTCAGAAACCCGTTTATTAGCCATGTTGAGCTCGCGGTAAGGCCCACCGATGCTGTAGCCGCAGAGCCGAGCGAACCGACCATGGCCGTATCCACATAGTGAACCAACGTGATCATGATCTGCTCGATGATCGCGGGCATAGCCAATGCCATGACCGAGATCATCGTCATACGCAAAGACGGCTTGCCATCGTGCGCCAATATTTCTGATATGGGTGTTCGATTGTTATGCGCCATGGTTTAATAGCTCCAATATATGTGAGATGACAAACTCCTGAACGTTGCGGCTAAGCGTATTGACCCATGACTGTTCACCGCGTATGGAGCGCTCCGACGTTGTAATGCCGAGCTCCGTTCCTTCGGATGTTGCTACCTTGAAATTTTTACCGTTCTTCGACACAACCTCCAGATATCCCAATGAAACCAGCCAGTCATTCAACCGCTGTCCGGACATCCGCTTGTATTTGCTGAAGTCACCACTCTGCATCAGTGCGAGGTTTATCCTGTCGGACAATAGGCTGGCCGTTACATCATCGTCGCTGAGCTCGATCATCGATGCTTCAAATGGAGATAGTGCCTCGCCGGATGCCGCGCTATCTATGCCCTGAACCGGATTAGAAGCCGGATTACTAATCGGATCACCATCCGCGCCGCCGTTTGTCCCGCCGCCCTCAATATACTCCTCTATCGCCTTGATAAAGCGCTCGCCATAACGTTGGAATTTCACCTCGCCGACACCGGTCACATCCAGCATAGCGTCCTTGGTCACGGGCCTCGAGGCGGACATCTGTGCGAGCGTGCTGTCCGAGAAGATGACAAACGCAGGAACATTTTGCTCGTTGGCTATCTCGTGTCGCAGCTCGCGCAGCTTTGCGAACAGCCGCTTATCCATCGGGCGTGAAATATTACCGTGACGTTTGCCGCCTGAGCGAACCTTTTCATCCGCATCCGGGGCACTCGACTGCTTCATCTTCACCGTTTCGCCGCCGCGCAATACATCCCGCGCGCGCGTACCGAGCTTGATGATCGGATATTCGTCGTCGGTCTTAATGAGGTAACCGTTTTGCAGCAGAAATGTGATTACATCCCTGAGATATTTGTCAGTGGTCTCGCATATCCCATAGGTCGAGAGCTTATGCAGACCCAGTCGCAATACCTTCTCGTTCTCGCTGCCGCGTAATACATCGATGATCGTATTCATGCCGTATCGCTCGTTCATACGCACCACGCATGACAGGATTTTCTGTGCGTCGATGGTGATGTCTGCGAGCTCAAACTCGGTATTGCAGTTTCCGCAATTGTCACAGCGCTCCGGTGGCGCTTCGCCGAAGTATTTCAATATATAAGCCCTGAGGCAATCATTCGTCGTCGCATAGAAGGTCATCTCGCGGAGCCTTCGGCGGTTGCTTTCCTTTATGGCTTCCTCTGTTTCACTATTAGGATATTCGGCATCCTTGGCATTGTCGATCATCCACTGCTGCGTAAAGACATCCTGCCCGCTATATAAAAGCAAACAGTCCGCTACTGCACCGTCGCGTCCGGCTCGACCGGCTTCTTGATAATAGCTCTCTATGTCCTTCGGCATGTTGTAGTGCACGACGAACGAGACATCGGATTTATCTATCCCCATGCCAAACGCATTGGTCGCTACCATTATCCGCGCGCGGTCATACAGGAAATCGTCCTGGTTGCTATGCCGCTCTGCATCGGGCAGCCCTGCGTGATATCGAGACGCGAGATAGCCGTTTATCTTGAGGTTCTCGCAGACCTCCTCGACCGTCGCGCGCGTCGCGCAATACACAATGCCGCTCTTGTCTTTTTTGTCCTGCAAAAACTGTGTCAGTGCCCAAAACTTGTCCTTGTGCTTTTGTACGTCAAAGAATAGGTTAGAGCGGTCAAAGCCCGTCACGAGCACGGTCGGATCATTCAGTCTCAGTAGGGATATGATATCGGCGCGGACGCGCTCGGTCGCTGTGGCCGTGAATGCCGAAACGATAGGGCGTATATTCAAGCTCGCGATAAAGTCCGGTATCTTTAGATAGCTCGGGCGAAAGTCCTGTCCCCATTGAGATATACAATGCGCCTCGTCGACGGTAAGCATCGATATCTCCGCTGTCTGTGCAAAAGCCATAAAGCCCGCGGACAGCAGCCGCTCGGGCGCAACATATATGAGCTTGTATTCGCCTTTGGCGGCGCGGTCGAGCGCCACGGAGATCTGCCGCTCGGTCAATGACGAGTTGATGTACGCAGCCTTTATACCATTTTGGGTCAGGCTGTTGACCTGATCCTTCATCAGCGATATGAGCGGTGAAACAATCAATGTAATGCCGGACATCATCAGTGCGGGGATCTGGTAGCAAACGGATTTGCCTGCGCCCGTAGGCATGATACCCAGGCAGTCACGCTGTGACAGGATATCGTTAATCAAAACCTCCTGACCGTTTCGAAATGTATCATAGCCAAAGTATTGCTTTAGTAATTGCCTTGCTGTCATGTTCAGTTACCTGTCCTTCTGTATTCTGAGATGTCTATACTGCCGATCAAACAGGCTTTCTTACCATTTATCCAGTCTATCATCGAACCCGTAGTCTTGGAGCAGATGCCGTATTCCTTATTGTCTATCTCGACGCTGTACTTTGTAACATCCCCGGTAAGGCCTGTCACAGGGCATATGTCGCAGGGTGTTTCGCGACCCATATATGTCTTGTAACAGCATTTGCCGACATTTGCCGTGTTGGTCAGTTGTTTTATGTTGTGGTTTTCAAACAGCACCTCGTAGCTGTCCTTGTCGATTACATATGCATAACCGTCCATGTTGTTGATGATGGCAGATAGGGACATGTAGTTCTTGTTTGAACGCTCGAGCGTGCGCTGCTTGATGATAAACACGGACAGCACATTGCATATCGTGGATATCTCGTCTATCTCGACATCTGTGAGCACATGCCCTTCAACACAGTCATCAAAGCCTATAAAACCTAGTAGCTTGCCCTTATCGATGATCCCGAACTGGAACATAGATTTGATGCCCTGCGGTTCGAGCACCTCACGCTCGATCGGTGGCAGTTCGTCGAGGCTGCGCAATATGAACATGCCTGTCTTGTAAAACGACGCAGTCGATGTAGCGACGGCATCTATAGGCACGTATTGTAGGTTATCGATCTCGGGGGTGATGCCCTTTGCGCACCATTCAAATGTGTTTGTGGTATAGCTGCCGTTCTCGCTCGTTTCAAATATATATCCGCGGCTGAAATCAAAATGCTCGGTGATAAGCTGCAACACCGACTTGACAGCGGAGATCGGGTTCTCGGAGCTGTATAAAAGCTTGAATACAAACTCTATACGGTTTTCCCTAAAACTCTTTTGCGGGATGCCTCCGATCGTATCTATCTCGGTACGCGTGGAGCGGTAGATGTGTACGGTGTTGCCGTCGTAGAACGTAAAGTTGTCCTTGCCTTTGGCTTTGGTGTTGTACAGGGCCGTGTCCGCGCTGCGGTATAACGTATCAAAATCTGATCCGTGCTCGGGGAAATTGGCTATGCCTATGCTCGCGGAGATACTCACGGAGACATTGTTTTCGGTGTAGGTGTTTCTGAACAATTTGCATATCTCGGCGGCCTTGGATTTGGGTACATCGATACTTGTGTAGTTTTTTAGAAACACAAAGAACTCGTCACCGCCGACCCTGCCTACGATATCGTCGGAGCGGAACAGCTGCTTGAGCATATCCGAGAGGCGAGTCAGTACGATGTCCCCATACAAATGCCCGAGCATGTCGTTCACATTCTTGAAATTGTCGACATCGATGATCATCAGCGCATGGTTGCCGGCTGAGTTTCGGCGGTCTATGAGTGTGGACTTGATCAATAGCTCGGTCGTGGTCTTGTTATATAAGCCCGTAAGCTGATCACGCTCTGCCTTTTGTCTGAGATCTTCTTCCTTTTTGACCTGCTGGTCTATGTTTTCGAGCGAGCCGATGGCCTTGAACGGCTTGCCGCTCGTGTCGTTTATGACGACCCCTGAGAGCACGCACCAGTGATAGACACCCTTGCTGTCAGCAATCCTAAAGCGTACATCGGTTATGCTGTTGCCCTTTAATATTTCGTTAAATATAGAAGTGAACACTACACGGTCGTCCTCATGCACGGCCTTAGCGTTCAGCGCGTCGTCTGCGGAGTTTTTGGTTATTGCCTCCCGCCCGAATAAGGATCTGAAATTGGTCATAGAGATGATTTTATTGATCGAGAAATCCCATTCGAATATAACCTTGTTTGTCTGCTCGGCGAGTGCCTTGAAGCATTTCTCGTTCAATAGGGCCTTGTTGCGCGCACTGCGCTGTGTGACATACACGATCAACATCATCAGTAACAGCACGAGGATGATCTGCGACATCAGCAAGAAAGCATTGCGTACGTGGATCATGGATTCCTGGTCGATGACCTGCCTCGGTATAACCATGATGACAAGCCAATCATTGATACCGACCGGCGCGAAATACGAGTTTCTGTATTGGCCCTTGTACGAATATTTCGAAAAGCCCTTTTGCTGATTGGAAAAGCCCTCACGTATCTGATCGGCAGAAAAACCCTTTTCGTATTCCAGACTGTCGAGTGTGTTGAAATAGTTTTCGCCCATTAGTAAGGCATCCGCGGATGAACTGGCGGCTACATATTTACCGTTACCGTCCACAAGATGAAAATAACCGCCCGCGTAAAAGAATGTCTTTCCAAAGGTCTCAGAGAGGACTTTTGTCTTTATGGCACCGCGCAGGGAGGCAACGGGCTTGCCGCTTTTGTCGCGCAGCGGTACAAACACCTTGATGACCTCGGCGCCGTCTGTGAGGGAGTTGGTTACATCCAATATAAATGTCTCGCCGTTCTTTATTTTGTCCAGATATCCAAGTTTCGAGATGTCGAACGCATGGCCGTCGGAGGTTTGGCTCGTGCCGTCTGCGTAATCGATCGAGAGGCGCTCGTAACCATCGGTTTCCGCCATCTTTGACAATAAAGATATTACCTCAGGTGACTTGAAATCATCGTATTCCTCTATTACGGTAGACGCTATTTCGAGGGCGCTGATGTATCGTTCAAATGTATATCTGACCTCAGCAGCATTGCTCTCGGTTATCGATATGAGGCTGCTGTCTGATTCGCTTGTTTCTATATCTACCAGATTGGTCAGAAATACTAGGATAGCCAATATGATCCATGTGATACACACTAAAACTGCGGAGAATAAAGGTACATGCTTTTTTAATTTAAACTTTGAGTTCATGAAAACGCCCCCGAAGGTAATTACTTACAGAAATATTTTAAAACTCGCCTTGATGTACGATAAATCTCTCTTTAAAATCGTTGGTCGCGAACATCTCGAGATAGATCTCAAAGCCCTGTGAATAACGCGCAGGATCCAATGTCTCCAAATACGCCCAGAATATACGACCCTCGTCGGTGCCCTCGAGCATCTGTCCGGTGTATTTTGTGGCCTTATACAAAAACTCCATATATCGTTCGCCGGTGTTCTCGTTATACCAATGCAGCAGCCCGACGCATATGGGATCCGCGACCTTTAGCCCCGTCTCCTCATAAAATTCCCGCTTAACACTCGTCAGATTGCCCTCACGTGCCTCCAAATGTCCGCCCGGAAAGCTATAGCCCTTCCATTTCTTTTGTCTATCGATGATCAGCATCTGACCCGTCACGGGATCCGTGAGCATCAGCATGTTGGTTATCTCTGCCTGAATCATTGTCGTATACCCTCCATACATTTTCGAACCAATCGTCGTTCTGTGGTATAGCCCGCACGGGCTCAAAATGCGACACAAACGTATCGCCATCGTAATAGGTGATGAGCCTGTCAGACAGGCGTTTGTCCATATCGATCAAAACCTCCGGATCGGTGCTCACGAGTGCGGAGCCTCGGCTGCCGCATGCATCCGCACACAGTATCATCGCGGACAACACGGCACGTTGTGTAATGAGCATGTCGGCGTTTTTGAATGCATATGCGGCAGTGTAGATATCGCCAGTTGCGGTGGCATCGGAGTCCGGAGCGGGGGTTACTGTGCTCGTAGACAGCTCGTCATATACCTCTCGCATCCTGTCTACATCCCTGATGTGCGCCGCGAATGTGCTCATCTGCTGCTGCGCGGCCTTGCGCGACGCGGCATATGATGAATAGCTGCCGCTACGGAGGTAGATTTCGAGCCGGGACCGGATCTCGCGCATGGCGTTGTCGCAAGACATGGTGCTTTCCTCGCGCCTCGCGGCCAAACTTGCAATGTGCTCGGCGGCTCGCAGCGAGCCGACTTGCGTAGAGTTCAGCGCGGAGCCTCCCGGACGCGCGACACCGAATGTCCCTGCCGCCTCGCCGACCACATAAAGCCCCTCGATGCTGCTTTGCCAGTTCAAATCTACATCGATACCCCCGTTGCAGTGCTGCGCGCAGACATTGACCTCGAGCGGCTCATTTGTGATGTCGATGCCGTTGTCCTTGTATAGCTCGATGGCCTTGGGGTTCATGATCCGTAGCCGCTCGATCGGTGTGCTCACGAGCGCGCCGCTGCGGCTCAGGTATTCGTATGCCTCATCGGATAGGCCGGGCGGCTGCTCGGTCAATCCGTTTTCCAAGCCCATCGGGTCATTACAAAAATCCATGAACACACGGTTACCCTTTTCGCTGACCTCTGTGTGGATGATACGGTCAATATATGACGAGCCATTGATCTTGCGCACATCGAACGGCCATTGGTATCCCTTCAGAAACACCATCGATAACGCCTGCTGCGGGCTGTCGAAATACTCGGGCAGAAACTCGCGCATGTTGCCATGCTTATCAACGGCCATATACCGCGGCAAGACCTGCTGGTATGTGCCCGATACATTCCAGCGAAATTTCGTGGATGCGAGCCCGTATTGCCACTCGGATAGGTTCGCGGCTCGCGCTCCGGCCAGTAGCGCCATGCCCGTCATGCCGGTTTGGCTCGGCGGATATACACTCCGGTCATAGACGATTGCGGGACCACCCGTAGCCATTACTATATGCTTGCACCGAAACAAGGTCACGGCGCGTTTGGGGTCTTCCTGCTCCAAGTCCAGCGCGATCAGACCCGCCACGCGTTTATTCGGTGAGCCGGATGTCACGATCCGAACGGCTTGCATATGGTCAAATATTTTTATGCCTTTGCTCATGACGCTCTGCTCGAGCCGTTCGGTCATGAGCTTCGAGGTCAGTGGCCCGCACGATGTCGCGCGGCGGCGTTTGTCGTGGTCGGTCTTGTAGCCCACGTATTCGCCATAGGCATTCGTCGGAAACCTCACACCGATGTTTACGAGCTTCATAAACGACCGCACGGAGCCCGCCGCCTCACATAAGGCGGTATCACCGTTCACCGCGCCGCCACCGAATAGGTCGGCAGCCATTTCGTATACGGAGTCCGACTCGTTGCCGCAGAGCGAGAGCTTGTAATAGGTCTGCTTGTCGCTGCCCGTATTGCGCGAGGTGCCCATGTTTATGCCCTCGGTGATGATCGCGATATTTCTGTGGCCGAGGTCGTAAAGGGTGTCGGCGGCGTTGTAGCCCGCGCAGCCCGTGCCTATGATGATGGTATCGAAGCTATATTCCATTTAGAGCCTCCGTATATGAAAACCGCCATCCGCGTTTAACACAGTGCCCGTACCGAAATCCAGCTGCCCGCTACACGCCGCTATTACACAGCCCGCGACATCCTCGGGTGTGCCCATACGCCTGATCGCTGTGATGCCGTCCGCGATGAGCTGTTCGTATTTCTCTTTCACACCCGCGGTCATGTCGGTCATGATGATACCCGGGCGCACCTCAAAAACGGGTATGCCCTCATCGGCGAGCCGCGCCGCAAAAAGCTGTGTTATCATCGCGATACCGGCCTTTGATATACAATACTCACCGCGCGAGATGGATGCTGTGTATGCAGAGACTGACGAAATATTCACAATACGAGGCGCGTAGTCGGGTAGGGGATCGGCAGCGTGTTTCATATCGATCATGAGCTTGGACGCGGACTGACTCATAAAGAATGTGCCCTTTAGGTTGATCTCGATCAGACGATCGAAGCTCTCGGGGCTTGTTTCTAATATATCCACACGCTCGAGCGGCGCGACACCCGCGTTGTTTACGAGTACGTCGATACGCCCATAGCGTTTGATGGTCTCGTCGAGTATGAAGATGCGATCCTCGGGCTTTGAGATATCGCAGCGGATATATGTAAAATGCTCACATCCGGATAGCTCCGGGAAATCTGCTCGCGGGTCGCTGATCTCGGTGACACCGCTCAGCACCGTGAAATAGCCCTGCGCAAGCAATGCCTTTGCAATCCCCAGGCCGATACCGCGCCGCGAACCCGTTACGATCGCGACCTTTTGCGCATCTGCCATCAGACCCCGACCTCCTTTGCGATGTTTCTGTACACCTCGTCACGTACAGCACAGCCCGAAACGCTGTTGCTTCGCATGAGCAGACTGCAACGCCCGCATGCAAGGCAAACCTTTTTACTGTCAAGCTCGGCTCTTTGTACGATGTCGCGAGCAAAATCCGGATACGCAAACGCCATGCGCCCATAACCCGCCATTTTATAATACCCACCATTTATAGCGGCGGCAGCCATCTGCGGAGAGAAGCGTCTCAAGTATGACAACCCCGAGCCGATCACGCAGAGCTGCGGGAATTGAACTTGTAATTCGTGTATGCAATCGAGCATGCGCGCGATACCAAAGAGCGGCGGTTCGGCGCATGCATACGGATACTTTTCGGCGGGGCGGTTTACATGCGGGTTTACATATGGGTTGCCTATCGTGATGTCTAATAACTCAAAGCCGCAGTCCTCCACCAATATCCTCACGAGCTGCTTAGCCTCGGTCAAGTCGGGCTCTATGCGGCTGTGCTCTAATGTATAGCCGTCCGCGGCGTTGGCCGCGTCCTGCTTTGCACCGAAGCCATACGGATACGGGAAACCGTCATACGCGTTCAGGCGGCTTGTCACGATGAAGCCCTTCGAAGTGTTCTGTTTCGCGTTCTTTGCGCTTGTCACGAGGTAGCGCGTGCGGTTTTCAAACGAGCCGCCGTAACGCCCGGGTCTCGTGAATGCGGACAATAACTCCGAACCGAGGTATCTGTGACAGGATTTCATATCCACACCGTCAAAGCCGCATTGCTCGGCGAGTGCGGCGATCTTGCCGTTTGCCTCCGTGAGCCTGTCGAGGTATTCGTCCGAAACGATCCTATCCGTGGCGATCGGCTTATCCTTTTCAAATATCGGGTTGTTGTAAGCGATCAACGGAGCCGGAACGCCATGCGGTTTTGAATAACGCCCCGAGTGCGTGGCCTGCATGATCACGATAGGCTCAAAGCCGTTCGCGCGTTCGCATTTCTCCTTGATGCGCATGACGATACGCTTGAAGTCGTCCGCGTTTTGCTCGGTCAGCCAGAGCTGACGCGGGTTCGCGCGAGCCTCCTCGTATACTGCTGTGGCCTCAAACCAGATAAGCCCCGCGCCGCCCTCTGCGAAACGGTCATATCGGCGTATCGTGAGCTCGCCGGGCGTGCCGTCCGCGTTGCCGTCGCAGCCCTCCATCGGCTGAACGACCAAACGGTTCGCGCAGCGTTTTCCGGCTATCTCGATGCTTTGGCCGAGTACGGAGATATCATCCGTGAACGGGATATGGACCCCGAGGCCCTCGGCCTCCTGTTGTATCTGTTCAACACTCGTATAGTTAAACATCTACATCCCTACCTTTACCCAGCACCTTTCAGCGGCCGATGTCTCTACAGCATCCAAGATTTCGCAGCATTTCAACCCGTCGCGGAAGTCCGGTGAGGTCGGCCTGTCATTCGCTATGGCCTCGGTGAACTCGTAGAGCTCGTGCACAAATGTATGCTCGTAGCCGATGATGTGTCCGGCGGGCCACCAGTGTTCCATGTACGGATGCGAGCCCTCGGTCACGTTGATCGAGCGGAAGCCCTGTGTGCCGTCGTCGTCCGCACGCGAGAAATATTCAAGCTCGTTCAGACGCTCGAGGTTAAAACGGATGCTGCCTTCGCTACCGTTGATCTCGAAGTTCAACGCGTTCTTGTGCCCGGCTGCGAAACGCGTCGCCTCAAACACACCCATAGCGCCGCAGTCAAACGCGCAGACAAAGCTCGTCGCGTCGTCCACGGTGACCGCGCCCATTTCGGCATCCGCGCTCGCATTACCCGAAAGCCCTGTCATGCGCTCAACGATAGGGCGCTTTTCCACAAATGTCCTCGCCATGCCCGAAACCTCGGTGATCTCACCGACCAGAAAACGCGCCAGATCGATCACATGCGCACCGAGATCGCCGAGCGAGCCCGAGCCCGCGACGCTCTTGTCGAGCCGCCAGATCAGAGGGAAATTTTCGTCCACAAGGAAGTCCTGTAGGTAATTGCCCCGGAAATGGTAAACCTTGCCGATCTTGCCCGCGTCTATCAAACGCTTCGCGAGTAAAATCGCCGGTGCGAAACGATAGTTGAAGCCGACCTGATGCTTTACGCCGTTGCGCTCGGCGGCCTCGAGCATCTTGCGAGCGTTTTCGGTGTTCAGCGCGAGCGGCTTTTCGCAGAAGATGTGCTTCTTGTTCTCGGCGGCGGCCAAGCCGATCTCGGTATGGAAATTGCTCGGGGTCGTGATGTCTATGACGTCGATGTCGTCACGCTTTACGAGCCGCTGCCAGTCGGTTTCGCAATGCTGCCAGCCAAACTTGTCGCGGCTTTCCTTGACCCATTCAGGGTCACGACCGCAGATGGCGACCTTCTTGATCTCGTTGGTCGTGTCGAAGAACATCCCGAGTTTTGCATAGGCGTTGCTGTGGGCCTTGCCCATGAACTTGTAGCCTACCAAGCCGATACCCAGTACTTGTTTCATGCGCTTTCCTCCTTTGGATTGTGTTTATGGCCAAACGGCAATAGGATGGCAATAGCCATCGCGGTATATAGAGCGATACTAATATAGAACGGATATGCCCTGTTGATGCCAGATATGCGGCCTATGATCGCACCGAACGGCGAGGTAAAGCCGATCATGATCACATATATCAGGCTCGTGATACGCGCGCGCTCCTCCGGGTCCACGAACATCACGACAAGGGAATCCTTTCGCGGTACGACAAAGATGTAGCCGATGGTTTCGATGATTATGTATGCGATGAGCGATGTAAACACCTGCAGCGGCAGTCCGGCGACATCACCCGTTAGCGGCTTTTGGCTCAGTAGGAAAACGACCGATGCGATATAGAGCACAAAGCCTATCGACATAACTACACGGAACGGGAAGTGTTCGAGGCGCTTTTGTATCACGAAGATGAACACGAGCATCAACGCCGCACGCACCATCGGGAAATAGGCCAGCAGGTATTCGGGCAGCTTTAGATTTTGGGTCACATATAGAGGAAAGAAGCTGGAGTTTATCATCGAGGTGATCGAGGTCAATACCATGATAAATAGGATAAGGACGGTCTTTGGGTTCTTTGCGATCAGCACGAAGATGTCTTTGTACTCAAGTAGCATTTTGAATACAGGGGTGTGCTTGGATTGCTCCATGCGTACCTTGCCCTGTGTGGTTTCCTTTGCGGTGAGGCGCACGAGAACAAATTTGATCGTCATAAGGATAAAACTGAATATGTAAAGCATCCGCACCGTGGGCACGAGGTCAAAACGGCTCACGAGTACGCTCGAAATAGGCGCGAAGAACACAGCCAAAAGCCCCGAGATCGTCGCCCATGTGTAGATGTCCACAAGCTGTCGCTGGTCGCAGTCCTCGACGAGCAGACAGTTCCAAGAGACATTTGTGATCTGCCACATACTGTTGAAGACGGAGGCAATGAGAAACCACCAGAAGTTTTGGGACAGTGCCCATATGAGACAGGGCACGGACCATGACAGTAGGTCAAATATGACGGTAGTGTTGTTGCGGCCGAGCTTGTCGGAGAGTATACCGGCCATCAGCGACGCTATGACCTGAAACACCATGCCGATGCTTAGGATGATACCGATCTGCGCGTCGTTTACGCCGAGCGCGTACATGAACAATGTCGCGAACGGGGCGTACAGGTTGTACGGTATGCCCCAGAGCGGTTCGGCGTAGATGCAGGCGCGTTGGTTGCCTCTAAGCCCCAGTAGTGTGCGAACAAGCGGATGTCTTTTGATGAAATGCATGTCATTATCCTTTCGGGTCGTATAATTCAATTCTTATAGATTATGGAATAATTTATTGAATCAGTCAAACGTAAATTGACTGGAATTGTTTAGGTGTGATATACTGCCGTGTGTAAAGGGAGAGTGGACATGGATAAACATACACAGGGCGAAGGCGCAGTATCGGGCGGCGCTCAGAAATCGGACGTGGATGTCAGGTCTGAGATAAAAAAGGAAATTTTCAGCTGGGTAAAGACAATACTCTTCGCTGTGGTCTTGTCTTTGATACTCTCAAATTTTGTGGTCATCAACGCACAGGTACCCACCGGCTCGATGATGGATACGATCATGAAGGACGACCGTATCTTCGCATTTCGGCTGCAATACCTGTTTTCGGAGCCCAGTCGCAATGATATAGCGGTATTTCGCTATCCGGACGACCGAAAGGTGCTGTATGTAAAACGCATAATCGGCCTGCCCGGTGAGACAATACAGATAAGGGACGGCAAGGTGTACATAAACGATGTGCAGCAGCCTCTTGACGATAGCTTTTGCCGTGAGGCGCCCGATGGCGACTTCGGCCCATACGAGGTCCCCGAAGGACACTATTTCATGCTCGGCGATAACCGCAACGGCTCGATAGATTCGCGTTTTTGGATCAATACCTATGTGCCGAAGGAAGATATCTTAGGCAAGGTTATATTTAAGTACTATAAAGGCTTCAGGTTATATTAAAAGGAGGATGTATATGATTACAAAGGACATGATTATCGGCGATATCATAGCGCAAGACGAGGGTGTAATACCGATACTGATGAGAGCGGGAATGCACTGCGCAGGCTGCCCATCGGCACGCGGCGAATCCCTCGAGGAGGCCGGCTTTGTACACGGCCTCGAGGTAGACGCACTCGTGGACGAGATCAATGCGTATATAGGGAGCAAGAAGTAAGGGTTAGGATTAGGATTAAGAAAATCGGAAGAAGAGAATGGGCTATTGCATTTCCTGAAAAGGGGGTGCGGTAGCCTTTTTTGATGGGGGAGGAATAGGGGGACGTGTATGGGGGGCTTTGAGTCGAGTTTGGTCGAAAAATGCGTTGACGGTTGTACTAAAAGACATTATACTGTGAAACGTTGCATGACGTGTTCCTTTAAGACTGTAAACAAACCCTACGTAGCGATAAGGATATGCGGGAATGACATAATAGAATAATAGGCATACATAATAAATAAACCGCAAATACAAAATTGCACCTGAGAGGGTGTGATTTGTGTTTGCGGTTTTTTTGGTGGGGGGGTAATTGTGGTGGTAAAAACTAATTTTATTTAACCACTGTTATTCATAAATGTCTTTGTGTAAATGCAATAATCCTGCTAATAGAAGTCAAGCCTATTATTTATATTATTGAGTTAATAATTATTCAAGGGCGGGGACAAAAAGTGAAAAAAATAATAGAGTGGTATATATCCAACTACTCAAAATGGTGGTTTGCATCTTCAATACTATTGATTGTCGAGATGATAATTTTGATTGTCTTTATATGTTTAGGTTTTGGTATTGCTTATCCCGATACATGGGAAAATAATTGGACGGCTATAGGTGCAATAGGCCAGTGTGTAAGTGCATTAGTGGCTTTTGCGATTCCAATTGCTGTAATATTCATTCAAGAAAAGATTAATAAAAACAAGGCTGACATTAGTGGCTCTAATTTAGCGTTACTAAAAGAAATGGAGTCTATTAAAAAACAAATAGCTGATTTAGAAAATGCAAACGCTAAAAACAAACAAATCTATGAACAAAGTAAAAATTCTGACGACATAAAGTATCAAGATTTAAAGAGAACCGCATTAAAGATTGTTAATATTGGCATGTTTGTTAATACACAGTATGTCGCGGATCAATTAGAAATTGACAAAACAAATGCATTTAACATTTTAAAGGAATTAGTTTTACATGATAGAGCTATCACATGTGGAGGTGCATTAATCGATAGTAACATTGATAAGATTATATGGCTAAGAAAATAAATAAACAAGAGATGCTTTATGGTAATGATGTACAAAAAACTATTTTGGGTAGAGTTAATCTCTACGGGTTGAATTCCCCTCAGCTTGTTGCGTAATTATGGTAGAATGAAAGGAAAAGCCAAAAGGGAAGTGCGATATGGGAGAATATATTCACAAATCGCATAATGTATCGGTGCTACTCTATCATTATGTTTGTCCTGCAAAATACAGGAAAGTAGTATTCGACGAAAACGTAGAAAATACACTAAAAGAGATCTGTAGTGAAATCAAAAAAACGCTATGAAATAAAGTTCGTTGAAATAGGAACAGATAAAGATCATGTGCATTTTCTTATACAGTCTGTACCAATGTATAGTCCAAAAAAGATAATACAAACCGTAAAAAGCATAACAGCCCGAGAAGTATTTAAGAAACATCCCGAAGTGAAGAAGAAACTTTGGGGTGGAGAATTTTGGACAGACGGTTATTATGTCTGTAGTGTTGGACAGCACGGTAATGAAGAAACAATAGCTAATTATGTGAGAAGTCAAGGTTCTGAAAAAGAGTATCGCCAATTGCATAAGGCTGTTGTTTCTATAGAAAAAATAGACGATCAAATTAGCTTATTTGACGATATGTGAGCTGCGACCGAATACCACGCAGCTTACTGGAGGGGATTTTTATTGCTATATTTAGTTTGCAATTAATAATTTAAAGGAGAAAAATATGAAAAATAATATTGAAAAAAGATTGAACGATTTAGTGAGGAAAAAAGGTTTCTTTGAAGCAAAAATGCAAGGTCGAGAACTTGAAATAGAGTGTCCAGTATGTAAAGAAAAGATCAAATCAATTTTACTTAAAGGTAGTATATTAAACTGTCCTAAGTGTAATAGCGATATAGATGTTAGATTTAATGTAAAATAGTAAAGATAACCCCAATATCGGTTTTATACGACTCTCACCAACTTCGCTGTTTGTTTACACGGTGTTAGCAATAATGGGAAGTTGATAAAGTTTAAAAAATATTTAGGAGGAAAAGAAATGAAAATTAATCCTTATATTGGCGAAATTTTAGGTCCAGAATATTATCACGAAGTAGAAGGTTACGATTGTAGAATTGCGATTAGAAAATTAATGGATGTGTATGCTACGCTTGGAGATGCTACGGTAGCATTGACTTATGCAAATAAAGACGAATATACAGAGGATACATTTGAAGTTAAAATGATGCGACGTACACACGTTCGTCATGCAATAATTGATTTAAACAATTGTTTTGACTTGCTTATGCAAATCCCATGGTTTTTCTATCGTATTGGGTTGGCTAAATGCCTTGATATTCAACGCAACACGCCCAATTGGGTGCAAAAACTTGAAGAGAAATGTAACAGCAGTGATGTAATAACAGCATTAAAAAGAGATGCTTCTGACATTAATAAAAATACTATTGGTCATGCAATTAGTGATTTTAAACAGAATTATATTTTAGATTCGTCAAAACAATTTACAGTAAGAACACTTGTCAATTACCTCAAGCATAAAGGTGTTCTCAAATTAAAAGAATTTGAATGCCCTCTAAATTTAGATGTCGAATTGCTTGGGTTTGGTAAAATAGATAAAACTAAACTTTACACCGAAATCTCCACTAATTTTTTTTCTAATGATAACCCTGATGTAGCGCTTGGTGAGATAAAAATAATCAATAAAGAATATGCATTAATTGATATAAACTATGTATCTGGTGAAAAATTTAGAGGGGAAGATTATTCTTACACAGAAGATTCATTTGGCCTTGAGGATATATATAAAGAAGCAATTGACTATCACGATGCCTTCATAGATTTGCTAATAGTTGTCCATAAAAATTTATATGAACAAATACCACAAAGCCCTTATTTTAAAAAAGAATATGTAAAAGTTAAACACAGTGAAGTAAATATAGACAAATGGTATAAATAATTTTTAGTATCGGTATAGAAATATGAATAGAAAATTATCCGAAATCCGTCACGACAAAAAAAGCTCTCAATGAATGAGAGCGGACTTTGGATAATTTCATAGCACGAAACCGCCTGACTGTTATGGGGAAAGTATTTTTTACCTTTCGAGAAATGTAAGTACCCCAAACACTAATAAAGCCGCATAAATAGAGGGTTTCCAAGTTAATACATAAAGCATTATATTACTTTATGGCACACTTTCCCCTTTCTCCACCGATATCGTTCCAGTCGCTTTTTGCGGGGCGCATCGTAGCTTTAAATTTGCAACATATTACAAAGTATAGGCTCTGTTGTCAAGAACCACCGCCGAAGGCGGTTTAGTGCTATGTTTATTATAAGATTTAGAAACAGCAAGATCAGTACACTTTATTATTAATATCTAATTAATTTAAACGATAACGCAGCAGCATTCTATGGAATGCCGCTGTTTTTTTATGTCTTCGGAATTTTACACCACTGTTAAGGATATAGCATTACTCTTGACACCTATAAACGAGATGTATTCTGATTAAGCTAATTAAAATGGAATGACATATAATACATGAATGTATCATGCATATGGATATAAGCACATGATATAATCATGCATTTTTAGCACCCTGTTAATGTATAATATTCAAAAGCGGAATTCAAACAATTAAGTCCGTTTCGGAAACTACTGAGCCTGTTACGCCAAGTAATAATATGTATCCACACGTGACATGCGTTTACAAAAGCTGAAAGGGTGAACAACCACATGATCTACGATCCAGACAAAACGGTATGTGTATCAGGCCACAGAGATATCCCGGAGGACAAAGTCGCATATGTAAAATCAAAGCTACACAACGAGGTGATCAAAGCCATAGACGATGGATTTTCCACCTTCATCTCCGGAATGGCCAAAGCGACTGATCTATATTTTGCCTCTATCGTTGCATCATTAAAGGCGAGCCACCACCTTACCCTTGTCGCGGCCATTCCATATAGGCGTAGACTGCATACGCCTGACCCGCTGTTCCAAGACATCCTGTCCTGCTGTGATATCGTAGAGGTTGTATCAGAGGGTTACACCCAGTCCTGTTATGCACGGCGAAACCGATTTATGCTGCTGCATTCGAAAAGGTTAATCGCAGTATATGACGGCAGGCAGAACGGCGGCACATATTCGACTATCATGCTGGCCGGCTCTACAGGAAAAGACATTCGCCTCATTAAAATATAGTGATCCTTCCTGTATGTACGATTCACTTGCCTTTGTTACCAAATCATATATAATTACTTCTAAGAAAGTATCATAAAGGCACTTTACCCGGAATGGAGATATAAAATGAAGGTTTTAGTCCTTTTAGCAAAAGGCTTTGAGACGATGGAGTTTAGCGTATTCATCGATGTGTTAGGGTGGGCGAGAAACGATTATGGATATGATATACAGGTCGAGACCTGTGGATTTTTAAAAGAAGTTGTCAGCACATTCAATGTACCTGTTATCGTAGATAAGACTATCAATGAAGTATGCGTAAACGACTATGATGCATTAGCCATTCCCGGCGGGTTTGAGGAATATGGATTTTATGAAGAGGCATACGATGAGCCTTTTATCAGCCTCATACAACAGTTCAATGATCAAGGAAAGCCGATAGCAACAATATGTGTAGCAGCTCTTTCCCTCGGAAAAAGCGGAATATTAGCAGGGAGAAGGGCAACTACATATCATTTGCGAGGTGCTCACAGGCAAAAGCAACTGGCTGAGTTTGGTGTGCATGTCGTCAATGAACCCATAGTAGTCGACAAAAACGTTATCACCTCATATTGTCCTCAGACAGCGCCGGATGTGGCTTTTAAATTGTTAGAGATGCTAACGAGCACAGATCAGATGCAAATAGTAAAGGCCGCCATGGGCTTTCGCTAATGCACTCATACGCTTGCAAGATTGTTATAATGCATTATTGTGCTTGAATTTCACACTACAGTTATTTAAGTGTGTCATTACAGATAAAATCCATGGTATTACAATTGCATATAAAAAAACAGCCTATAGGATAAAAATATCATCCTATAGGCTGTTTTTGCGATTACGCCTACTGTGTAGGCAGTTTCCAGAATTCGGAGTCCGAAGTAGTGATGGTTATGTTAAAAGGGGGTAGTATCAATTTACTTGTGTCAAATTTATCAGGAATCAACGCATAGTATGTGGTTGACATTTCGGAGTTGAATGTAAAATGTGCAACACTTGAAAAGCACATTAAATATTTTGAGATGAACTCTTTATATCTTTCTTTCGAGAATGGCTCTTCGTTATGCCCGGCGTTGCTATTGGGAACGAAATCCTCCTCGGCAGCCATTATCTTGCGTAAAGATTGCAAATTTATGTAGTTTCCGTTTATATCTTTCGCAATCACTCTATACGTTGGGTCGAGCATAACCCATTGGTTATATTTTTTCGAATATGCTTCGGCTACAACGTGGGCTTCCAAGGCAATTTCGTCCATACAGGTTATATATCGTGCTTCTATACCATACAGGTTGCAAAGCTCGGACAGGATAATCGATACCCCTCTGCAATTAAGTCCTTCGTTATCTTGCTTATAAAAATCTATTAACGACAAGGCGTCACGTTTATCCATTTCAGGCAGAGCCGATGCACCGTTATGCTTAACGTTATCACAAACCCAGTTTAACAGCACTGTCATCAGTTCGATGTCACTAAGCCCGGCAGTCAATTCATCTAACTTGTACTCTTCTATAAGCGGTAGATATTTGTCCCTGAGCCCGAGATCATAAGTATAATCAAGCACTATATCGTCATCTTTATATGCTGAATATTCGTTTAGCATGGACTTAGCGCGAGTATAGATCGTGTTTTTATACTCGCCCCAGGTAGGGACGTCCGATATTTTAACAAACTCTACATCTCCGCTTGCACCAAACCGATTGTATGTACCGACCATCTTTTTTCCGTCGTCAGATAGTTTTAAAGAGCATGTTACGGGGTCGTTTTCATTAGGATCTTCCCATGATAGGACCAATAGTCCATCCTTTAATTCGGATTTTACTATTAGATTTTCGAAATTATAACAGGTGTACAGAGCTTCATTCTTAGTGGCATCAATGCTCAATTTATCATCTGTAAAATTCAAAAATAGTCCGCCTGTATAAGGGTCTGACCAGTTGCTCATTTCCCAGCTGCCGCCAAAGCCTGTATATGTGTCGTCTTCACTCGTAACATCATCTATGCCTTTTTTTATACTGCCAATACCATTGACATTTTTTGAAAGCTGAGGGTTTCCCCAATATGTTACCTTAAACGCTCCCTCTCCGGTTACATTCAAACTATTATTGGCATAGACCTCGGTCTCAGATATTCCTTGTAAATCCAGGGTTACATCTTTGGACTTGAAATCCTTAGCCGATAGTTTGCCGGCGCCAACCATTTTTATATTAAACATTTTGCTATTACCCTTTAGGTTGATAGCACTTGCTCCGTTGGATTCTATTTTTAGATTATCGCAATCCAAATCCAATGTTAGCTTTGAGGCATCGGATATTTCAACTGCACAGTTATCTGTTACAAATGTTCCTTCTCCCTCTAACTTTACCAGTACAGAGGATTTGATGCTCTTTAGCTCATTTGTTCCGATATAAAAATCAATGCCGTTGAAGTCCTTGTTTGTAATCGTCTTATCGGACGTTGTTTTAATGACTAATGTACCGTTGCTTTCGGTTATATCAAGGTACTTTTCAAGATTTTCATCTATGGAGTATTTAACCGAATTTGATGGTTCATTTGATAGATATACATTTGCACCTGCGATACTATCTATTTCTAAGGAGCTCCAGGCACTACTTAGTTCTACACTACTATCAACCCTTTTCCCATTGCCTGTTATGTCGGCGTTTATTGTAGTTTTAGCTATACAACCGGATAACGAGGCGACAGCTATGGAGCAAAATAGCAATAATCTTATTGCCTTTCTTATCATAAAAAATCCTCCCTGTTTTGTTTGCGACATCTTATACCATCCTCATGATAAAGATACATGCGTCTGCGTTATTGTTTTTTGTAGTTATTCGTGTTAGCATGTGGTTTGTATTGGTTCTTTAGTTAGTGTTAGGAGGCTTTTTTATGGACAGACCGTTATCCGTGCTTTTAATAGAGGACGAACCTCTGGAGTGTCAGGAAATTATTAAGGCCATTGAATTAACACCCGATGTTGAACTGACAGGGGTTACCAATAATATTTTAAAAGCTATAGAATATGTAAAAGACACTCAGCCCGACGCGATTATTTTGGATTTGGAATTACATAAAGGTTATGGCAATGGGTTGGCATTTTTAGATTTGCTACGCGAAATGCAGCTGGCCTTTCCTATATACATCCTTGTAACAACGAATAATTTGAGCTTTGTAACCCACGAAGGCGCTCGAGATAGAGGTGCCGATTTTGTTATGCTCAAACGACAAGAGGATTACAGTGCAAACACCGTCATCGACCTGCTGAGCTCGCTTAAAAATATTATTCAAAGCAACAAGAAAGCCATCACTTATTCAAATATCGCAGAGAGTCGAGAGAAAAATGAACAAAGGATCACAAGCAGAATCCTCACCGAGTTTGACAGGGTAGGGATTCCCCCAAACGCTGTGGGGCGACAGTATTTGATAGACGGCATCATGCTGATAACAAATGGCCAGACGAATAAGATTTACGAGACCATTTCTACAAAACGTTCTAAAACCGAGGGCAGTATAGAACGCGCCATGCAAAATGCCATTGCAAAGGCATGGAAAACAA